>JAJTXO010000614.1 GCA_021463315.1 Caldilineales bacterium
GCGATTTCGCTCTCGGTGCCATCGCTGCGGCGTACGCGCATCTGGACGAGATGGCGGCGGCCCGGCGCCATTTCGCGCAGTTCCTCGGCATCTTCCAGCAGAAGATCACGTTCGGGCGCGTCCCCGACCCGGACGAGCCGCTCGCGTACCTGTTGCACGTGAACCCTTTCGCTCGCCCCGAGGACGCGGCCTACCTGGCCGACGTCACCGCGCTGCGCGCCACGGTCGATGCCCTGCGGCTGCCGGACGATGCGGTGCAGGTGCGCGCCGAGCGGGTGCAGCGCGGCGCGCTGGCCGCGACTCTGGTCCACGTGGACACCAGCGAAACCGACCAGCACCGCCATCTGCACGACATTCGCGCGCTGATCGAACGCGCCGATCTGCCGCCCTGGGTGCAGGCGCATGCCATTGCCACCTTCGCACGTCTGGCAGTAGCCGAAGGGGCCGTCCACGGCGAGCCGGCCGAACAGGTTCACTTCCACGAGGTCGGCGCGCTGGATGCCATCGTCGATATCGTGGGCGCGGCCGCGGGGCTGCATGCGCTGGGCATTCAACAGCTCTATGCCTCAGGCGCGCCGCTGGGCAGCGGCTGGGTGCAGTCGGCCCACGGCCAGATCCCCGTGCCCGCGCCGGCCACGCTGGCGCTGCTGGCCGCGGCCCAGGCGCCCACGCGGCCATCGCCTGGCCCTGGGGAGTTGACCACGCCCACCGGCGCGGCGCTGCTGGCCCAGTATGCCCGCTTCGAGCAGCCGGAGATGCGCCTGCTGCGCGTCGGCATGGGCGCGGGCCAGCGCGATCCAGCCTGGCCCAACGTGGCCCGGCTGTGGCTGGGCGAGGCGCTGACGACCGGAACCATGGTCGAGATCAGCACCAACATCGACGACATGAACCCGGAGCTATACGGCGCGATCAGCCAACGACTCCTGGCAGCCGGCGCGCGCGATGTATGGCTCACCCCGGTGCAGATGAAGAAGGGCCGGCCTGGCATCGTGCTGTCAGCCATCGCGCCGGCCAGTCTGGAAGCCACGCTGGCCGACCTGCTGCTGCGCGAGACCACCACCCTGGGCGTGCGCGTCCACGCGGTGCATCGCCACGAAGCGCTGCGGGAGCAGCGCACCGTGGACACTCGCTACGGCCCCATCCGGGTCAAGCTCAAGCTGTTGGACGGTGAAATCTGGGGGGTAAAGCCGGAATACGACGACTGCCTGGCCGCGGCCGCAGCGGCTGGCGTGCCCCTGCGGCTGGTATACGAAGCAGCGCTGGCCGCAGCGCGTGATTCGGAAGGTGGGCGGTGATCGGTGATCGGTGATCGGTGATCGGTGATCGGTGTGGCCGCTCCGCCTCCGTACAATCCGTTAATCCGTGACAATCCGTGATTCAGACGGTGATCGGTGATCGGTCACTCCGAATCAAGCCATGCGGAGCGCTGAATCGAAACGGCGTACAGATCCTCCGGGTACGGGCTACGGCTCGAAGCGCTCGATTACCATGCTGGCATTCTGGCCGCCGAAGCCGAAGGCATTGCAGATGCCGACATCGACGCGGCGCTGTGCCGCGTGGTTGGGCACATAGTTCAGATCGCACTCGGGGTCCGGCTCCACGTAGTTGATGGTGGGCGGAATCACGCCATTCTGAATCGCGCCGACGATGGCCGCGGCCGAGATGGCGCCGGCCGCGCCCATCATGTGACCCACCATGGACTTGACCGAGCTGATGCGTGTGTCGTAGGCGGCCTCGCCCAGCGCCAGCTTGATAGCGGCGGTCTCTGAGGAGTCGTTGAGCCGGGTGGCGGTGCCGTGCGCGGCTACGAAATCGATCTCGCTGCCCTCGATCGCAGCCTCGCGCAGGGCGTACTTCATCGCCTTGGCCGCGCCGACGCCGGTGGGTTCGGGCGCGGCCATGTTGTAGGCATCCGAGGACAGCCCCAGGCCGGTGATCTCAGCCAGGATGGCCGCGCCGCGGGCCTGAGCGTGCT
This sequence comes from Caldilineales bacterium, assembly GCA_021463315.1. Taxonomy (GTDB): domain Bacteria; phylum Chloroflexota; class Anaerolineae; order JAAEKA01; family JAAEKA01; genus JAAEKA01. The sequence continues at coordinate 1,976 of JAJTXO010000614.1, forward strand.
CCAGAGTCTCCAGCACCATGACCGTGGCGCCCTCGCCCAGGATCAGGCCATCGCGGGTGGCGCAGAAGGGCCGGCAGGCGGTGGCGGGGTTGTCGTTGCGGGTAGACATAGCGCCCAGGCGGCTGAAAGAGGCCATCATCAGCGGCGTCTGAAACGCGTCCGCGCCGCCGGCGATCATGACATCGACCTCGCCGCGCTGCAGGCGGCGCATGGCCTCGCCCAGGGAGGTGATGCCGGTGGCGCAGGCGCTCATGCGCGAGTCCACTGGCCCGGTGACGCCCAGGTTGATGGCGATGTAGCAGGGGGTAGTGCTGATCAACACCGAGGGGCCGACGGTGGGCTTGATGCGGCGCGGCCCACCCCTCTCCAGCGCCAGCACCTGCTGCTCCAGCAGGTCCAAGGCGCCGAACGCGCTGCCCATCTCGATGCCCACGCGGTCCCTGTCCTCGTGGTCCAGGTTGAGGCCAGAGTTGGCGACGGCCTCCTGGGTGGCCACCCAAGCGTACTGAGTGACAGTGCCCAGCCGCTTGGCCTCTTTGGCGTCCATGTATTTCGCCGGCTCGAAGTCGGTGACCGAACAAGCGAACTGGGTGGGGAAGTCAGTGGGATCGAAATGCGTCACCCGCCGGCCGGCCGAGACGCCAGCCACCAGGTTGCGCCAGGTCTCAGCCCAGGAATGGCCCAAGGGGGTGATCGCGCCCATGCCGGTGATTACCACCCGCGGCGCCGCGTGGTTGTGATGCGAATTGCCGTTGTTGTTCATGCCTGATGCTCCGAGCTGTTTGTTCATCGATGGAATCATCGCTGGCCAGCCATGCGCACAAAAAGCGCCATTGGCGCAAACCAATGGCTGCCAGCTTCATAAATGCATTAACACACAAACGAGGCGCGAGATACGGGCGAAGTGGGCGCGAAAAGTGCGGAATGTGAATGCCTCCGCTGTCCTGCCCCATGCGCCATGCTTCCGTGCGGTGAACTCCCGTTGTGTCGCGCTGTTTGTGGCAAGGCGTGAAGCCAGGTAAAATGCCGTTGGGCGCGAGCCTACCGAAAGACCTCGGAAGTCTTGGGCTGAATCAAAAGTATCATCTCAATAGATTGGGGAAGACTTCCGAAGTCTTATGGACTGTGAGCTCGTTTTGAACAAACCTGCGCAGACTTCGGAAGTCTCGACCCCGG
>JAJTXO010000615.1 GCA_021463315.1 Caldilineales bacterium
GTTGTTAATCGAGCGCATCGTCGTGACCGACGAGGTTCTCACAGTTGAGTATATCATACCGACTGTGAAGCATAGTCGGTTGAATCCCGTATGGTGTAATGCGTAACACGTAACACGTAACCCGGAAAAAGCCCCCCGCAAATCCCTGTCACGTGTTACACCTTACGAGTTACTCGTTACGGCTGCCCCAGACATACACTCACACGCCTCCCACGTTTCCGGGTTACGAGTTACGAGTTACGGCTGCCCCAGACATACCCACACACGCCTCCCACGTTTCCGGGTTACGTGTTACGAGTTACTCGTTACGCCCCAACATCCTCACACACCCATCACACCATTCCGGGTTACGCATTACTCGTTACGATATCAACATACCCACACACGCCTCCCACATTTCCGGGTTACGAGTTACGAGTTACTCGTTACGCATTCTCATCCCCAACAAAGCAGGTGCATCTATGATCGTCGTCATGAAACAGGGCGCGACGGCCGCTGAGATCGGCGCCGTGATCGCCAGAGTCGAAGAGCTGGGCCTGACGCCTCATCCCATCTATGGAGACAACCACACCGTGATCGCCGTGGTCGGCGAGGCCGTGGCGCTGGAGCCGGACGTCTTTCTGAGCATGGGCGGCGTCGATGTTGTCACCCGCATCGGCCATCAGTTCAAGCTGGCCAGCCGCCAGGCCAAGGCCGAGGACACCGTGATCGCGCTCAACGGCACGACCATCGGCGGCCGCCGGCTGGTGGTGATGGCCGGCCCGTGCAGCGTCGAAAGCCGCACACAGATGCTGGAGACCGCTCAGGCCGTCAAGGAGGCCGGGGCCCGGCTGCTGCGCGGCGGCGCCTACAAGCCGCGCACCTCCCCCTATGCGTTTCAGGGCATGGGGCTGAAGGGGCTGGAGCTGCTGGCCGAGGCGCGGGAAGTCACCGGCCTCAAGATCGTGACGGAGGTCATGACCCCGGAAGCGGTGCCGCTGGTCAGCCAGTACGCCGACATCCTGCAGATCGGCGCGCGCAACATGCAGAACTACGGCCTGCTCAACGCCGTGGGGCGCACCCAGCGGCCGGTGCTGCTCAAGCGGGGCATGATGAGCACCATCCAGGAGCTGCTGATGTCGGCCGAGTACATCATGTCCAACGGCAACTACAAGGTCATGCTGTGCGAGCGGGGCATTCGCACCTTCGAGCCGATGACCCGCAACACCTTCGATCTGAACGCGGTGCCGCTGCTCAAGCAGCTCAGCCATCTGCCGGTGATCGCCGATCCCAGCCACGGCACCGGCCGCTGGGACCTGGTGGCGCCCATGGCCAAAGCCTCCATCGCCTGCGGCGCCGACGGCCTGATCATCGAAGTCCATCCCCACCCGGAGGTAGCCGTCTCCGACGGCGCGCAAAGCCTCAAGCCCGAGAAGTTCGCCCAGATGATGCGCGAGCTGAAGCCGCTGGCCGAGGCGTTGGGGCGGGAGATGTAACTCGTAATGCGTAACACGTAACCCGGAATCGCGGGAGGTTTGTCTTGGTCACGGGATATGGGTGCATTCAAGCTCGGTTGGCCGGCCCAGAAGTTCGACTTCTCCGAGAAGTCGAACTTCTGGGCCAGTGAGAGCATCTAACCGCAAAGAGCGCAAAGAACGCAAAGAGCATCCAGATCTAGTTCAAGACTTCGGAAGTCGCCGCAGCACTCACAAAGGCGCCGTTTCGGGTGAAAGGCCAGGTTCAACCCTGCTGCGGCGACTTCCGAAGTCTGCGCTCGCACACCCACCTCCCCCCATTCCGGGTGAAAGGCCAGGTTCAACCCTGCTGCGGCGACTTCCGAAGTCTGCGCTCGCACACCCATCTCCCCCCATTCCAGGTGAAAGGCCAGGTTCAACCCTGCTGCGGCGACTTCCGAAGTCTGCGCTCGCACACCCACCTCCCCCCATTCCTTGTTACGCATTACGCATTACGCATTACTCGTTACGCATTATCCACCTTTCCAGCCAACTTGATGTAAAATTCACAGACAGCGCCAGGAGGTTGATTTATGATCATTGTCATGAAGGCCAGTGCAAGTCCGTTGGAGATCGAACACGTGACCAGCCGCGTCCAGGAGATGGGTTTCGATGTACATCTGAGCGCCGGCGCCGAACGCACCATCATCGGCTTGATCGGCGACGAGCGGCCCGTGGACCGCGCCATGTTCGAGGTGATGGCCGGCGTCGAACGCACCCTGTCGGTGCTGCCGCCCTACAAACTGGCCAGCCGCGAGTGGCAGGCCGTAGACACGGTGCTCTCCGTCGCCGTTGTGGAGATCGGCGGGCCGCAACTGGCCATCATCGCCGGCCCGTGCAGCGTCGAAAGCCGCAGCCAACTGCTGGAGGTGGCCTACGCGGTCAAGGAAGCCGGCGCGACGCTGCTGCGCGGCGGCGCGTTCAAGCCGCGCAGCTCCCCCTACACCTTCCAGGGTCTGGGCGCGGAGGGCTTGGAGCTGCTGGCCGAGGCGCGCGCGGCCACCGGCCTGCCCATCGTCACCGAGGTGATGGCCCCGGACAAGGTCGAGCTGGTGGCCGAGTTCGCCGATGTGTTGCAGATCGGCGCGCGCAACATGCAGAACTACCCCCTGTTGCAGGCGGTGGGCCGGGCCACGAAGCCGGTGCTGCTCAAGCGCGGGCTGATGAGCACCATCGACGAGCTGCTGATGTCGGCCGAGTACATCCTGGCCGCCGGCAACTACGACGTGATCCTGTGCGAGCGGGGCATCCGCACCTTCGAGACCTACACCCGCAACACCACCGACATCAACGCCATCCCCGCGCTCAAGCAGCTCAGCCACCTGCCGGTGATCGGCGATCCCAGCCACAGCACCGGCCGCTGGCAGTTGGTCGCGCCCGTCGCCCGGGCCATGGTCGCGGCCGGCGCCGATGGCCTGATGGTCGAGGTGCATCACGACCCCGAACACGCCCTCTCCGACGGCGCGCAGAGCCTCAAGCCAGAGCGCTTCGCCCAGCTCGTGCGCGAGGCGCGCCGCATCGCCGAGGCCGTGGGGCGGACGGTTTAGGAACGGTGAACGGTGAACGGTGAACGGTGAACGGTGAACGGTGAACGGTGATCGGTGATTGGTGATCGGTGATCATCACCGCTCGGGCCGGTCTCCGACCGAGCCCGT
>JAJTXO010000616.1 GCA_021463315.1 Caldilineales bacterium
TTCGATGCACGAGGATCTCAAGGGCGTCCCGCCCGGCTCTGGCGGCGACACGTGCGCCTGACCCGGCGAGACGCCTGGCGGATCGTTCGACGCACGAGGATCTCAAGGGCGTCCCGCCCGGCTCTGGCGGCGACACGTGCGCCTGACCCGGCGAGACGCCTGGCGGATCGTTCGATGCACGAGGATCTCAAGGGCGTCCCGCCCGGCTCTGGCGGCGATACGTGCGCCTGACCCGCGAGACGCCTGGCGGATCGTTCAATGCACGAGGACTCTGACCATTCCACCACAAGACAAGGAACAAGATAATGATCCCCATTCTTGACCTGAAGACGCAATATGACCAACTGCGCGACGAGATCGCGGTGGCGCTGCAAGGGGTGCTGGACAGCGGCGCGTTCGTGTTGGGGCCTGATGTCAAGGCGCTGGAGCGGGAGGTGGCCGACTACTGCCGCTGCCGCTACGGCGTGGGCGTGGCCTCTGGCACCGACGCGCTGCGGCTGTCGCTGGCCGCGCTGGACATCGGCGCGGGCGACGAGGTGATCACCACTCCCTTCACCTTCGTCGCCACCGCCAACACCATCAGCCACAGCGGCGGCCGGCCGGTGTTCGTGGACATCGACCCGCTCACCTACAACCTGGACCCCGACGCGGTCGCGGCCGCCGTCACCCCGCGCACCAGGGCCATCGTGCCGGTGCATCTCTATGGCCAGCCAGCCGACATGGACGCGATCATGGCCATCGCCGAGCGCCACGGCCTGGCGGTGATCGAGGACGCGGCCCAGGCGATCGGCGCTGAGTACAAGGGCCAGCGCGCGGGCAGCATCGGCCACGTGGGCTGTTTGAGCTTCTATCCCACCAAGAACCTGGGCGCGTACGGCGACGCGGGCATGGTGGTGACCAACGACGCGGCGCTGGCCGACAAACTGGATGTGCTGCGCCGCCAGGGCGGCAAGACCAAGTACTACCACCAGGTGTTGGGCTTCAACAGCCGGCTGGACACCATGCAGGCCGCCATCCTGCGGGTCAAGCTGCGCCATCTGGAGCGCTGGCAGGAGGGACGCCGCGCGGCCGCCCAGCGCTACGATGCCCTGCTGGCCGCGTCGGGCGCACCCGTCACCCCCCCCTACGTCCGGCCCGACGTGCGCCACGTCTATCATCAATACACCGTCCGCGCGCCGCAGCGCGACGCCCTGGTCGAGCACCTGCAACAGCGCGGCATCGGCGTCATGATCTACTACCCCCTGCCGCTGCATCTGCAAGGGCTGTATGCCGACCTGGGCATGGCCGAAGGCGCGCTGCCCCATGCCGAAGCCGCCGGCCGCGAGGTGCTCTCCCTGCCCATGTTCCCCGAGCTGACGGAGGAGCAACAGCAGGAGATCGTGGCGGCAGTGGCGGAGTTTTACGGGTAGACAAGTAGACAAGTAGACAAGTAAACAAGTAGACAAGTAGACAAGGTGGCGTCACTTTCGGCCCTGTCTACTTGCCTACTTGCCTACTTGCCTACTTGCTACTTGCCTACTTGCCACTTGCCTACTTGCTACTTGCCTACTTGCCTACTTGCCTACTTGCTACTTGCTACTTGCCTACTTGCCTACTTGTCTACTTGCTACTTGCCTACTTGCCTACTTGCCTACTTGCCTACTTGCCTACTTGCCTACTTGCCCCATGAACATCCTCACCATTGTCGGCGCGCGGCCGCAGTTCATTAAGGCCGCGCCGGTCAGCCATGTGTTGCGGGATCGGCATCGCGAGGTGCTGGTGCATACTGGCCAGCACTACGACGCCAGCATGTCCGATGTCTTCTTCGCCGAGCTGGGCATCCCTGAGCCGGATATCAACCTGGGCATCGGCTCCGGCAGCCACGGCCAGCAGACCGGCCGCATGTTGATGGCCATCGAAGCGGTGTTGCTGGCGCAGCGGCCCGACTGGGTGCTGGTCTACGGCGACACCAACTCGACCCTGGCCGGCGCGCTGGCGGCCGTCAAGCTGGGCGTGCCTGTAGCCCACGTGGAGGCCGGCCTGCGCAGCTTCAATCGCGCCATGCCCGAGGAGCACAACCGCGTGCTGACTGACCACTGCGCGGACCTGCTCTTCTGTCCCACCCAAACCGCGGTGGATCTGCTGGCGGCCGAAGGGGTGACGGTCGGCGTGCATCGGGTGGGCGATGTGATGGTCGATGCCCTGCGCCAGCACGCCAGCTTGGCCCGCCAGCGCTCCGAGATCCTGGCGCGGCTGGGGCTGTCAGCGCAGGGCTATTTGCTGGCCACGGTGCATCGGCCCTATAATACCGACGCGCCGGACAATCTGCGCAGCATCCTGGCGGCCTTCGACGATATCTGGCGGCAAACTGGCCGGCCGGTGGTCCTGCCCCTGCATCCCCGAACCCGCAAGCAACTGGCTGCGCTGGGCTTGGCCGCGCCGGCCGGCGTGCGGCTGATCGAGCCGGTCGGCTACCTGGACATGCTGGCGCTGGAGCAGGCCGCGGCGCTGATTCTGACCGATTCCGGCGGCGTGCAGAAGGAAGCCTATACCTTCGCCGTGCCCTGCATCACCCTGCGACCGGAGACGGAATGGGTCGAAACGGTGCAGGCTGGCTGGAACGTGGTGGTCGGCGCCGATCGGCCAACGATCGTACAGGCGGCCACCCAGCGCGCGTGGCCCGCTGGCCCGCCGCCGCCGGTCTTCGGCGACGGCCACGCGGCCGAGCGCATCGTGGCTGTGCTGGAGACAAGCCTCCCGGCCGGCACAGCCGCTGAGCTGCGACGATAACCTTGCCTCCTAGCCCCCCACACGACGATTCGCCCGTTCGCAGCCCAGACCAGCCCGAGCCCGCGCTGGCCGGCCTGGTTGTCTGCATGGTCGGCCCGCATGAGCCGCGGCCGGGCGGGGTCACCACGCAGGTCGAGACTCTCTCTCGCTGCCTGCGCGGCGACGGCGTCCAGGTGCGTTCGGTAGACACCAACATCCCGGCGCTGCGCCGGTGGAACGGCCTTAGCCGCTGGCTGTTGCCGTTGGGCCAGACGCTGGTGGTTCCGTGGCGGCTGTGGCGCGCGGCACGCGGCGCCGATCTGATCCACGTGCATTTGGCGTCCTATTGGGGCTTTTACCTGCCCATGCTGGCCATCAGCCTGGCGCTGGCCGC
>JAJTXO010000617.1 GCA_021463315.1 Caldilineales bacterium
TGCTGAGCCTGGCCGGCGCCGGCCAGGCTCAGCAGCAGCGCGCGGAGCAGCCAGCCGCCTTTGCTCCGGCCAGCTTTCCCCAGAACACGGTCGCATCCACCCAGACTGGCTGCCTGTGGGTGGGCGACAACTACGGCGAGCCCAACGCCCAAGGCGATATGTACATCGTTTGGCAGGGCGCGGTCAGCAGCGCCAAGCTGGTGGGCGACGAGTTCAACGTCGGCGCGCGCAACGATATCTATCTAAACGAGACCTTCATCGGCAAGAGCATCATCGATGGCAGCGGCACCAACGGCACCTGGTGTGAGCCGCGGCCCGGCGGGACCAAGGAATGGGAGATCGACCCGGCGCTGCTGCGGCAGGGCTTCAACCGGGTGCGGCTGACCTCGGCCCTGCAGGGCAACGGCCAGCCCGACGAATGGGGCATGAGCAATGTCCATCTGGTGCTGCAAGGGGCTGATCTGGTGGCAACCCAGGTGGTGGACTTCACCTTCACCAGCAGCTACGACGGCACCACGCAGCCGGCCGTGCTGCAGGCGCCCACCAGCTACCAGCCTGGCCAGCCCACGCCGCTGCTGGTGGCCGTCCACGGCTGGGGGGACAACCGCTGGGCGCCGCTCAACGACTACGGCGAGGTCGCCAACAACGCGGGCTGGCTGCTGGTTTCCGCGGATATGCACGGCGAGCGCAGCGCCTATCCCCGCCCCCCCTATGACCATCCGCTGGCCTCGCGCGCCAGCCAGCAGGATATTCTGGACAGCATCCAGTGGGTGCGCCAGCGCTACAACGTCGATGCCAGCCGCATCTATCTCACCGGCGCCTCCATGGGCAGCCAGATCGCCCTGGTGACCGCGGCCAAGAACCCCGGCCTGTTCGCGGCCGTGGTGGCCGACCGTGGCCCCACCGATCTGGCGCGCTGGTACGTGGAGTCGGAGCCGTGGCGGCAGATGCTGATCGCTCAGGAGCTGGGCGGGCCGCCCGACACCGGCACCTGGTTCGAGTACCAGCGCCGCTCGCCGCTCAGCTTTGCCCGCAACCTGACCCACACGCCGCTGCGCATCTACCACGCCACCGGCGACACCACGGTGCTGCCGCACCATTCGGAGGACCTGGTCGCCGCGATCCAGGCGGCCCGACCCGACGCGCCGCTGAGCTATCTCACCTTTCCCGGCGACCACACCACGCCGATCCCCGGCGGCAAGGCGGCGATCGTTCAGTGGCTGAGCGGCTTCTCCCTCGGCGCGCCGCCGGCCGCGTTCGACGCCATCAGCGACACCTCGACCACCCTGTGGTGGGTGCGCATAGCCCAGCAGGCCGGCGCGCCGCGCTGGAGCACCGTCGAAGCCGTGCAGGCCGCGGGCAATCGGCTGACGGTCAAGCTGGTGGACAATGTAGGACTGGACGTCGCGGCCCACGTGGTCAGCATGGGCCTGCCCGCGGGCCGCACCGTGGTGGAAGACCTGGCGGTGGACCAGGCGACCTTCAGCGCGCAGGCGGTGGATCTGGTGGACGGCGAGGCGCGCTTCGCCCTGGGCTCCGGCGCGCATCATGTGACCCTCTATGCGGGCCAGGCGCCGCTGCCGGTGGCCACCATCACCTTGCAAGAGGGCATCGCGGGCTATAGCGGCACGCGCGATGCCTACCTCGATGGCTGGACCCCCAGCGGCGGCTTCGGCGGCGCGTCTCAGGTGCGGCTGCGCGCGCCCAATGTGCGCAACGGTCTGTTCCGCTTCGATCTGAGCAGCGTGCCGCCGCAGGCGCTGGCCAATGGCCTGCGCGGCGCGGCGCTCAGCCTCTATACGGGCAGCCGCAGCAACGACAACGACTCGGAGATCCGCGCCTATCCGGTGAACCGCGCCTGGATCGAGGGCCAAACCACCTGGCAGCAGGCCGTGGCCGGCCAGTTTTGGAGCCAGGGGGGCGCCAACGGGGTGCCGGGCGACCGCAGCGGAACGCCGCTGGACAGCCGGCTGTTCGACGCGGTGACCGTGCGCCGCGGCTTCGATGTCACCAGTGCGGTGGCCGGCTGGCTGGCCAACCCGGCCAGCAATCTGGGGCTGCTGCTGCGCGGCGATGATCCCGACGTGGAGTATGCGGTCTCCAGCCGGGAGAACAGCGCCGTCGATCAGCGGCCGCGGCTGCTGATCGTCTATCCGCTGGCTGCACCCACCTTCACGCCCACGTCTACGCCGACCTCCTCGCCCACGCCCACCACCACGCCTACGCCCACGCGCACGGCCACGGCGACTCCCACCGCCACGCCTAGCCGCACGGCTACGCCCACGGCCAGCCCGACGCCTACTGCCACCCCTTCGCCCACGCCGCTGGCCGGCGGCATCCGCGGGGTGGTCTGGCACGATGCCAACCGCAACCAGGTGCGCGATCAGGGAGAGCCGGGCGTGGCTGGCGCGCGGGTCAGCTTGAGCGAGGGAGGCGCGACTTTGGCGCAGACGCAGACCGCCGCCGACGGCACCTTCGGATTTGCCGGGCTGGCCGTTGACCGGTACTATACGGTGGTGCAGGCCACGCCGCACGCCTACCAACCCACCACGCCCAGCCAGCGGGTGGTGCTGGTGACGGCCGGCGTGCAGATCGATGTGGATTTCGGCATCGCCTATGCACCGCCGCCGGTCTATCTGCCGCTGGTGATCAGAGACGCCGCTCCGTGAGCCGATCCACCGCGGAGTCGAGGCCCTGGCCGGGTTGACGGCGTTCTTGGCGAAAGATGGTGCAGTTGGACTTCGAAGCTTTCTATGACGCCTATTGGCAGCAGCAGGGCGACCGCTTTGACCAGCGCCGCCAGGGCCTGTTGGCGCGCCATGTACATGCCGGCGACCGCGTCCTGCAGGTGGATTGCGGCCCCGGCGTGTTGGCCGCGCGGCTGGCTGAGCAGGGTGCGCAGGTGGTGGGCACCGATCTGTCGGTCGAGGCGGTGCGCCGCGCCCAGGCCCGCGGCGTGGACGCGTCGCAGGTCAACCTGGACCGCCAGCCGCTGCCCTTCGCCGACGCCAGCTTCGACGTGGTGGTCAGCGATTCGCAGATCGAGCATCGGGTCGACTACGCGCGCTATCTGGACGAATGCGCTCGGGTGCTGCGGCCAGGTGGGCGGCTGGTGCTGTGCGTGCCCAACGCGGCCCACT
>JAJTXO010000618.1 GCA_021463315.1 Caldilineales bacterium
GCCGCCCTTCATGCAGGCGCTGGAGCCCTTGACCGCGGAGCAGATCGAGCATATCGACGGGCTCTACCGCGCCCGTCTGCAGTCGCTGCAGGCCGTGGATGAGGCGGTGGCCACGCTGGTGCAGACGCTGAAAGAGACCGACCAACTGGACAACACCTACATCATCTTTCTCTCGGACAACGGCTTTCACATGGGGCAACATCGCCTGTCCCCGGGCAAGGGCATGCCCTACGAGGAGGACATCCGCGTGCCGCTGATCGTGCGCGGCCCCGGCGTGCGCAAGAACGCGGTGCGCGACGAGCTGGTGAACATCATCGATCTGGCGCCGACCCTGGCCGAGATCGCCGGCGCTCAGATGACCAACTCGGTCGATGGTCGCTCTTGGCTGCCGCTGCTGAGCCAGCGCCGGCCCGACGTGGCGTGGCGTCAAGCGGTGCTGCTGGAACATTACAGCGCGCCCAGCCGGGAGGAGAACGAGACCCTGAGCGACTCGCTGGAGCCGCTGGATGCTGACGAGCTGCAGCGGATGCAGACGCAGCAGGTTCCGCCCGACTATACCGGCCTGCGCACGCAGCGCTACACCTACATCCAGCGCATCGGCGCGGCGCGCGAGCTGTACGATCTGGCCAAGGACCCCTTCCAGTTGGAAAACCAGTGGCAGAACGCGGACCCCCAGTTCCAGGCCGAGTTGGCGGCCTTCCTGGAGCGCTATGGGCAGTGCGCCGGGGCCACCTGTCGCGAGATCGAAGCGCTTCCCCCGCCCGAATTTCGACTGATCAAGGGTTCGTGATCCGGCAGCTATCATCGCTGCCGCCAGCATTGCTCGGCCAGCACCACGTCTCGCACGTTGATCACGCCATCGGGGTGCAGATCGAAGCGCTCCGGCGCCGGCGGCACAGTCTGGTTGAACGCGCCGGCCACCGATTGCATATCGACGATGTTGACCACGCCATCCTGGGTGACGTCGCACTGCAGGCTGCGCAGATAGATGCGGTTGCTGAAGGCGATGGGTTCCCCGCTGGCTGACCACAGCTCGATCCGCACAAAGCCGGGCCGGCTGGTGTCGATGGCCACCGGTTGGCTGGGATCGATGGGCTGGTGATCGACGATATAGTTGAGCTGTCCTCCGGGCTGATTGGCCACCTGCACCAGCTTGACCTGCGCGCCGGCCGGCAACGGCGTGGCTGTCACCTGCAACTGGCCGCTTCCCGGCGCGATGGAATAGAAGCCACCCATCAGCGTCGAGCCCAGCCGCAGATCCAGGACGCCGTCGAAGCGGTCGATGCGGCCAAAGAAGGCCCGGCAACCAGCCAGCCCAGCCAGCAGCGTGTTCTGGGAAGGATCGGGCGCGTTGATCCAGGTCACCATGTGCGTGCGGGGCGAGGTCAACGGGCCGCCGTGTTGATCGCTGGTGGCGATGCCGCACATGGCCACGCCGTTGGCCGCCAGCAGATCCCACAGCTTCAGGTGGTGCGCCAGATCGACCCCCTGCCGTTCCAGATAGATCTCCAGCAAGTTCATGCCCCAGGCGTGCGCCGACAGCAGGGTGCTCAGCCGGTTCTGCACCAGCGCATCCTGCTGGTCATCGGGGAGCAGCGGCCCATAGTTCGCGCCAAAGGGATGATTCAGCGCCGCCAGCCCACCTTGCGCCTTCACTGTGGGGGTAAACGTGGTCAGATTGGCATCGGGCCAAACGGGGAGCAAGGACGCGCCCTGCGGCAAGTAGGGGTTCATGTGCCACGTTCCCGCGTTCTGCTCCCAGCCCGTGTGTTGCACCACGCCGTAGGCAGCATACAGCCGTTGGGCAATCGGCCGCTGGCTGGCCATGTTCGCGGCCACATCCTGCTGCCGGCTGCTGATGCTGAAATCGCTGATCTCCAGGCAGGCCGCGGCGCCGTTGCGGCTGCCCACCCGGAAGGTCAACGCCTGAAGCGCGTTGTCGTCGCCGTCGGGCAGCAAGCCCGCGTCCAGCAGCAGCGCGCGCTCGATGGTCAGGGTCTCCCGGCCCTCCTGACGGGAAAGGGCACGGGAGCTGCCAGGCAGCGGAATCGTGTAGGTCACCACGGTGGAGCTGGCCGTCACCGTGGGCGGCTCGCTGGCCGGCGTCAGCCGATAGACCAGCTCCTGCGGTCGGGCAACCCCCTGGGTGGTGTGCCAGGAGAGGCCAACCCGGATCTCGGCCCAGGCATCGGCGCTGCTGCTGGCGTCACAGCGGGCCACAGCGACCTTCAGGGCCGGATCGCTGGTCAGCGGGCGGCCCAGGGAATGGCCTGCGATCAGCCCCTGCTGGTAGTTCAGGGCGCGATAGGTGAAGCTGCCGAAGCGGCTGGCAGGGTCTTGCAGCGCCATGCGCAGCACGCCGTCGGTCACGGTGGCCGAGGGCGCGCCGCTGCCGGCGACGACAGCATCCAGCCAGCCGATCTGCCAGCCGCGATAGGAGGGATCGATGCCCGGCGGGTGCAGCAGGGCGATGTCCAGCGCCGCGTTTACCGTAGCGCCGGCCAAGTTGAGGGGCAGGTCCATGCTTTGCACGAACATCTTGTTGTGGTCGCTCCACCAGAGCACGTCCACCCCCTTGGCCTGCGCCCAGGCCGTGTGATATTGCATGGAGCCGGGCTGCGCGCCGGCGTTGTGGTTGCTCCAGCCGTGGATGTGCAACTGCGCGGAGTACCATTGGCCTGGGTTGGTCTGGCTGTTGTCCGGGCCAACGGCGTCGGCCGGCCGCGCCAGCGCGCCAGCCAGGATAGCCCAGCAGGCCAGAGCGCTGACCAGCGCCGACCACCGGCGTTTTGTCGTTTCTCTATGGTTCAAGGTTTATCGCTCATTTCTCCGCCCGCAGCGCCTCCAGAGCCTGCGTCGCGCTAGCATGATTGGGATCGATGGCCAGGCCAGCCTCGAAAGCGGCCAGGGCTTCGGCGCGTTGGCCCGCGCGGGTCAGCGCGAAGCCCAGGATGAAGAGGGCGTCGGCGTTGCCTGGCGCGACGGTCACGGCCCTGCGATAGGCTGCCAGCGCGGCCGCGGGCGCGCCCTGTTCCTCCAGCAAGACGCCTTGCCGGATGTGGGGCGTTGCCAGGTCGGGCCAGTCGATGCTGACCGCGCCGAACTCGGCCAGCGAGGCGATGAACTGGATGCC
>JAJTXO010000619.1 GCA_021463315.1 Caldilineales bacterium
GCAAAGGCCGCAAAGGGCAGAATCTTGGCGTTCTTTGCGGCTTTGCGGCTTTGCGTGAGTCAGTTGGCTTAGCTGGCGCTGCTGGGCGGGTTGTCTACTGGCTCGACAGCCGCTTCGACCGGTGTTTCGTAGACGGAGGGCGCCGTCGGCGGCTCGGGGATGTACTCCTGCGGCACGATCTCGGTCTGCCAGGACCTGGCGCCCACGCCGATCTGGCCAAACAGGTGCGATTGAATCATGGTGCCGATGAACTGGACGGCCGGCAGGGTGATCAGGAGGCCGACCAGGCAGAGGATCAGGCCGACGATCGAGCCGATAGTGACCAGGATCAGGTTGGCCACGAAAACCATGATCACGGCGATGACCACCTCGCCGAAATGCTCGCGCGTGAAGCTCAGGATTTCGCCGAAGCGGAAGGCATCGGACAGGTCCTCGGTTTCGGCCAGGCGGATGTAGATCGCCGGCGTGACCAGCAAAACGACGATGCTCCAGAGCAGCACGAGACAGCCAAAGCCAGCAGCCAGCACGCCGCCGATGGCGACCGCGCTGTCACTGCCGCCGAGCATTGCAAAGCCGAAGCCCATAGGCAGGGCAATGACGATGGCCGGCAGCGACCAGACCAGCACGGCGATCGCGACTTTGACGCCCAGCACCAGCCATTCGCCCCAGCGGTCGCGCCACTCAGGCATAGGGTAGAGCTCGCCCTTGCGCACGTTGCGCAGCACCTCAAGCCCGTAGCCTGCGATGATGAAATAGCCCAGGATGCCGACCAGGATCGACGACAGCAGGCTGGATAGGATCAACACCAGCGTGCCGATGCCAACCTTGGTGACCCAGCGTGGGTCTTCGAAGACGAAGCTGAAGGATTTGCCGATGTTCATGGAATTTTTCCTCTCGTGCAAAGATGTTTCAGAGCAGACGGGTGTCGTGCATACGGCGCGGGCTGGCTGTGGCAGGCCGGCTGGCTCCTCAGATTATACCCAACAGGCGAAGAAGCTACAACCGAAGAGGCTGCGGCCGCGGGCGCCGCAACCTCTTGGCTATCGACCAGGCGGCCGAGGGGGCTATTCGTCGGCTTCAGGCGTGACGATGATCGTGCCATCAGGCCCCACCACCATGGTGGTCTCCTTGGGCCGGGAGGCCGCGGGCGACGTGGGCGCGGCCGGCGCCGCGGGCTTGGCAACCGTGGTGCGCGGCTGGCGCTGCTTGCCAGGCCCGATCTGGGCGTAGAGATGTACGGTCACCAGGGTGCTGAGCATGACGGCGGCCGGCAGCGTCAAGGCCAGACCGACGCCGCACAGCAGGATTCCTATCACGCCGCCTACCAGCAGCAGCGCCAGGCTGAGCAGGGTGGAAAGCAGTGCGACGATCACCACGTCGCCGATGCGGTCGCGGGTCCAGACGTAGATCGCGTTGAACTGGAAGCCGCTGCTCAGCTCGCGGGTTTCGGCCATCCGCAGGTAGATGGCCGGGGTCGCCAGCGCCAGCACGATGCCCCACAGCAGCGCCAGGCAACTGACCACGGCCACCATCATGCCGCCGAACAGGTTGACCACGCCGCTGCTGGTGTTCAGCATGCTGTCGCCGATGCCGGTGAAGACATTGAGGATCATCAGCGGCAGGCTCCAGACGAAGAGGATCAGCAGCAGCTTCAGCCCCTCGACCAGCCATTCGCCCCACTGGTCGCGCCACTCCGGCAGCGGGCGGGTCGATCCGGCGCGCACGTTGCGCAGCACATCCAGGCTGTAGCCGGTGACGATGGCCAGGCCCAGAAAGCCGACCAACACGAAGGTCAGCGGCAGGCTGACCAGCAGAATCAATGAACCGATCAGAATCTTCGTGGGCCATTGTTGGTCCTCGAAGATGAAACGCAGTGATTTACCGACGTCCATAGCTGTTCTCCTTCAGGTTGCACACAGAGGTGTCAGGTGTGATGGTGCGCATTCTGAAGTCTATACGCAGGTTCGCAGGTAAGGTTGCAGGGACGGTGAGCGGTGAACGGTGGTGCGGTGGCGTCAGAAGGGCAGGCCCAGCTCGGCCGTCAGCCAGGCGCGCAGCAGATTGATGGCCAGCAGCTCCAGCATAGCCAGCGCCAGCCCGCCGATCATCAGCGGCAGCGCCGCGCGCCAGCTCGCGGCCTGGCCCTCCCGCTTGAAGGCCAGTGTCAGCAGCATGGTGTTGACCATGGCCAGCATCATCAGCACGCCGGCGACGCTGAGCAGGGCCAGGGGATAGAGCAGCGGCGCCCACGCGCTGCCCACGGCCGCGGTGATCAGCGCCACGAGCCCGATCAGCAGCAGAAGCTGGCGCGGGCCGTCGATGGTCGGGCGCTGGCTGGGCTCCCGCCACAGGGTGACGCTGAAGAAGGGCAACACCAGGCTGATCAACGCCACCCCCTGCATGGCGCCGGTGGTGGTGCGCAGGATGTTGTGCGGCTCGTACAGATGGGGCGCGCCGGGAAAGAGCGTCAGGTAGGAGTTGACGCCGTCCAGCGCCCAGATAGCAAGGAAGCCCAGCAGGACGGCGGTGACTCCGGCTGGCGGTAGCCGGCCCGCCCGGCCGCGGCCCAACGCCAGCAGCAGCGCCAGGCCAGCCAGCGCGCCCAGAAACTGGCCACTGCAGCGCGCACACAGCGGCAACTGCCGTCCACCGAAGAAGGGTGAGCGGATGGGGATCTGGTGACACACGCCATAGCCGACGTGATCGGCCTTGTCCAGCAGGCCGCCCGGGGTGATGAACCAGAGGGCGACGATGATGGCCAGTCCGCCGGCCAGCAGCAGCCAGTCCAGCCAGGGGGTGCGGTTGTTGGGAATCGGTGTTGTGTCGCGGGGGTGATCGTGGCGCATATAGAATCCTTGTCTGCCAAGAAGGCTGAATTATAGCCGACCTACGCCGCGAACGCTAACGCATGAATGACTTGCCGGGCGATGCCGGTCCGCCGGGCGATAAATCGCCCGGCTACCAGGTGGAAGCCCCTACGGGGCTGCGGACGTGCGCCTCCCCAGGCCCGCAGGGCCTTGCACCTGGTAGCCGGATCGTTTACGATCCGGCGGTGCTGCTGGGCGATGCCGGCCCGCCGGGCGATAAATCGCCCGGCTACCAGGTGGAAGCCCCTACGGGGCTGCGGACGTG
>JAJTXO010000062.1 GCA_021463315.1 Caldilineales bacterium
CGCAGGGAGCTGTTCGATCCTGGCCTGCAGGGCGTTCATCTCGTCGTGCAGGGCCCGGTTCTGGGTTTGCAGGCTGGCCAGCTCCTCCTTTTGAGACAACAGATGGCCGCGCAGCTCGGTCTGATGGCCAGCCACCTCAGCCAGCCGGGCCAGTTCAGCCTGCGCCTCGGCCAAGGCCCCTTGCAGCGCCTCTGCCTGGCCCGCCTCCGCTTGCAGGCGTCCGGCCTGCTCGCCCAGGGCGCGCTGGCGCGTCTCCAGCTCGAAGCGCGCCTGGCTGATCTGGCTCTCCAGGCTGCTGCGCTGCGCTTGCAGGGCGGCATGCTGGCTGAGCTGGCGATTCATCGTCTGTTCGGCCAGGCGCGCGGCCTGCAACTGCTGAAAGCCGGCCTCGATCTCAGCCTGCTGGGCCAACACCGCCTGATCCGACGCCAGACGGCTCTGATCGCTGCGCAACTGGGTCTCAGTCTCGGCCAGTTGCCGCTCAGCCTGCTGGAGCCGGCCTTGCAGATCCTCTGCCATGCGCCGCTGCGCCAGCAGATCCTGGCGCTGGGCGCGCAGCGCCTGCAGCGCCTGTTCCGCGGCATGAAGCTGTTCGCTGGCTGTCGCCAACTGGGTTTGCGCCCGGTCCAGCTCCTGCAGATAGCTGGCTTCCTGCGCCAGCTCGGCGTCGATGGATTGCAGTTGGCCGGTGAGGCGCGCGGCCTCTTGCTTGGCCTGGCGGACGCGTTCCTTGGCCTGGGCCTCATACTGGTCGTAGATGCCCAGGTCCAGGATGTCGGCCAGGATCTGTTTGCGCTCGTTGGGCGGCTTGACGGTGAACTCGTCGGCGCGTCCCTGCACCAAAAAGGAGGAATTGATGAAGGTGCCGTAGTCGATGCGCAGCAGATCGATGATGGCCAGCTCGGTGTCGCGGATCGTCGGCTCGGTGAGCGCGCGCCAGTCGCCGCCATCCTGCCAGATTTGGAGCTGCAAGTCGCTCTTGCCGGTGCGGCCGCGCCGTTCCCGGCTGCGGATCACCCGATAGCGCTGGGACTCCAGGCCGAACTCGAAGTCGACCCTCATGTCGGTCTCGCCCAGGTGGATCAGATCGTCGGCCTGGTTGGAGCGCGCCTTGCCCCACAGCGCCCAGGTCATCGCGTCCAGGATGGCGGACTTGCCGTGGCCGTTGTTGCCCGACAGGCAGGCCAGATGCAGCCCGCTGAAGTCCAGCGGCCCCGGATCGCGGTAGCACATGAAGTTGTGCAGGGTGAGCTTGAGAGGAATCATGGTGTTGAAAGAGGATCGATGTTGGCCAGCAGGCGTTGTTCCACCTCGTCGGCGACCGCCATGACGCGGATCGCCTCGTCGCCGCCTACCCGGGGTGGCCGTCCTGCGCGCACACAGGCCAGAAAGTGCTGGAGCTCGGCGTAGAGCGGCTCGATCTGCGGCACGTAGACCTGCTCGATCAGCCCCTCCTGGCGATAGAGCACCTCGCCGCGCTGGGCAAAGTAGTCGGCCGATGACTGGCGATGCACCATCACCGTGCGGGTCAGGAAATCGGCCACCACGAAGGCTTCGGCGCAGGTGACAGCCATCTGACGCACCTTGTGCTGCGTGATCTTGCTGGCCGCCAGGCTGGCCATCTGGCCGCCATCGAAGGTCAACAGCGCCATGGCGTGGTCGGGCTGGGTAGAGCGGATGCAGTTGCCGGTGGCGCTGACACTGCGCAGCGGCGCGCGGATCAGGGTCAGGATCAGATCCAGGTCGTGGACCATCAGATCGTAGACCACGCTGACATCGGCCGCGCGCGTGGCAAAGGGGCTGAGCCGGCGGGCGTCGACGGCCAGGATCTGATGCTCGGCCAGCACATTGGTCAGCTCGACGAAGGTGGGGTTGAAGCGCTCGACGTGGCCGACTTGCAGCACCAGGTTGGCCTGGCTGGCCAGCGCGACCAGCTCGTGCCCTTGCTCCATCTGCGCGGCCAGCGGCTTTTCCATCAGCAGATGGACGCCACGCTCCAGGCAGGCCATGCCGATTTCATGGTGCAGCGTAGTGGGCGCGGCCACGGAAACGGCCTGCACCTGATCGAGCAGGGCGCGATAGTCGGCGTAGGCGGGAACCTGATAGCGGTCGGCGATCTCCTGGGCGCGGCCGGGGTGGATGTCGGCAATGCCGACCAGGTGGCTATCGGGCAGGGAGGCGTAGATGCGGGCGTGATGCTGGCCGATGTTGCCCACGCCGATGACGCCGGTGCGAATGGGAAGAGTCATGCGGTCCCCTCCCTCTGCTCGCGGCCGGCTGGGGCCGCGGCCAGCTCGAAGTGGCGGCCACAGAGGCCGCAGCCGCCGCGCAGGGAGCCGTCGCTGATCGCAGTGATCAGCCGGGCGCCGCAGCTACAGACATAGCCCATCAGCCGGGCCGGCACGCCAGCCACCAGGCCATGCGCGGGCACATCGGCCGTGACCACCGCGCCCGCGGCGGTCATGGCAAAACGGCCGACCGTGACGCCGGGCAGGAGAATGGAGCCGGCGCCGATGGAGGCGCCATAGCCGACCGCGATGGGGCCGACCTGCCAGTCGTCGTCGCCTTTGAGCGAGCCGTCGGGATTGATCGCGCGCGGCTGGCGGTCGTTGGTCAGGATGGCGCCGGGGCCGATGAAGACGCCGTCGGCCAGGGTGGCGCCGTGATAGATGAACGCGCCGTTTTGCAGCTTGCAGTGGTCGCCGATGTGAACGCCGAAATCGATGTAGACGCCCTTGCCGATGATGCAACGACGGCCGATGCTGGCGTCTTCGCGCACCTGCGCCTGATGCCAGATCTGGGAGCCGTCGCCGATCTGGGCCGTGGGTGCGACGTCGGCGGTAGGATGGATGTGGATCATGATGCTCCTGGCTAGCGGCCCAAAGCTGGGCCGGACTGACGCGACAGGGCGTAAGTTTACCACCAAAGCAGCGCTCTGGCGATTCCAGGAGCCGTCCGCCTGCGCGTGCGCGCCGCGCGGCGTGGGGAAGACTTCCGAAGTCTGATGGACTGTGAGCCCGTTTTGAACAAACCTGCGCAGACTTCGGAAGTCTGGACCCCGGGGATTGGGGAAGACTTCCGAAGTCTGATGGACTGTGCCGGGCGCCGCAACAACCTGGTTGCCAGAGGACCTATTGCTGTCTTGACACCATCGGCAGAAAGGCGTGCTTGTACGGCGTGTGGCCGAAGTTCAACACCACCGGCACGCCAGCCTCCACGAAGACGTTGATGTCGTTGTAGGGGGCCGGCGCAAAGCCTGGCGGCGCGGTCTCGACCAGCCGATAGGTGCGGTTAGGCTCCAGGAAGGTGAAGCTGTACTGGCCGTTGGCCGCGGTGATCTGGAGATTGAGCAGTTGGCCGTTCAGGTTGTAGAGCTCCACCCGCGCGCCGGCCAGCGGCTGATCGATGCCCGGATCGTAGGCGTTGTTGCGGTTGATGTCGTGGAAGGCCCGCCCCTGCACGATGCCGTAGGGCACGCGGGTGGCGGTGGCCGTCGGCGTGGCCGTGGGGGTGCGCGTGGGCGTCGCCGTGGCGGTGGCGGTGGGCGTGGGCGTATGGGTGGCGGTGGCCGTGGGGGTGTTGGTGGGGGTGGCGGTGGCCGTCGCGGTGGGGGTATGGGTGGCGGTCGCGGTGGCCGTCGGGCTGGGCGTGGCGGTGGGGGTGTCGGTGGTCCCGGGCGTGGCGGTGGGGGTCGTGGTGCGCGTGGGCGATGGCGTCCAGGTGGGGGTCGGTGTGCGCGTCGGCCCCGTGGTGGGGGTCTCCGTCGGCGTGTGCGTCGGCGTCGGCAGCGGTTCGGGGCCGCTCAGCTTCTTCAGCTCCACGAAATGCACCCACTCGTTGCCGTCGTCCAGACCGGCCTCGCTGCGGCTGTCCAGCACGAAGTCCGCGCCGCCGGCCAGGCCGTTGCTCAGCCGGGCGTCGTTCAGCACGAAGCTGGCGGTGAGGAAGCCGTTGCTGTTGCCCTTCTGCACCCAGGGATCCGAGCCGCCCACGGGGATCGCGGCCAGCTCCTGGCCCAGGCTGTCCTGATAGCGGAGCTGCCAGCGGTCGGTTCCGCGGTCCCAATAGGTGACATCGATCTGCACCTGGTTGCCGTCGCCGTAAACGTAGCCATCGTCGGCCGAGAACCACATGAAGGGGTTGCCGCTGCTCTGGTCCGTTCGGCGGATGACCCAGGCCTGGTAGGTGTCGGCGGGCAGGTTCGGGTTATAGGCATTGCTCCAGCAGGGGGAGCCGGGGCAGTAGCCCAGCCCGACCGGCTGGCCCCCCTCGGTGGCCTGGTTGGTCTCCGGCACCGTGCGGCCGCCGGGGATATCGTCGCGCTGGTAGAGCCAGAACTGATAGTTGCCCAACTGCGGCCGGTCGCTGGTGAAGGCGATGCTGCCAGTCGTGCCGTAGCGGAAGGGATTGCGATGCTCGCGCATAGCCACCCAGATGGAGGGCGTGGTGGGCAGATCCTTGCCGAACCACTGGCGGGTCCAGCCCATCAGGTCGGTGTACGCGGGCACCGGCGTGTCGCCAGGTCCCAGATACCAGCCCGAATAGCCCGACATGCGCAGATAGTCGGCCTTCTTGTCCAGCGCGTTCATCAGGCCCCAGAAGAATTCGCTGACGGTGGGCAGCATGTAGCTGTAGGTTTCGAAGGCAATCGGCGCGACATGGTTGAAGGTCACGAGCTGGTCGTAGGCGCCCGCGCAGTCGAAATCCGGGTTGGGATCGCCGCACATGAAGACGTTGTTGTAATCGGCAAACAGCCCGTTGAAGGAGAGGCCCACGCCGCGCTCAGCCGCGTAGGTGGAGAACTCCCGGCGCTCGCGCGGCACGATCTGGAAGGGCGCCATCTGCAAGAGCAGCGGCTTGCGCAGTTGGCCCCCCTCTGAAAAGGCGGCCAGGTACATGTCGGTGATGTCGTTGACCGTGTCGATCCAAACCTCCGAGGTGATGCCGTTGGCCTGCGAGGCGGGACGATCGACCGGCTCGGTGGCGCGCGTTTCACCCCACAAGCCCGTGCCGATGGCCACGAACTCGATGCGCGGGTCGTTGCGATAGCGGTCGCCCAGGGCCTGGACGAAGGTCTGGTAGGCCTGCTTGTAGGGGTCTGACCAGATCTTCAACAGAATCGGGATGGGAATCAGCGAAACGTCGTCCAGGAAGAAGGAGGTGGGCGCGCTGCCGTTGTTGCTGACGGTGATGCGCAGCTCCACATTGCGATCGGCGTAGGCGGTGAGATCGACCACCTGCTGCTGCCAGGTGTTGCGCACCGCGTTGCTGTTGAGGGTCTGGATCGTGGCGATGACGCTGTTGTTTTCCAGCAGCTCGATCCGAATGGTGTCCGCGGTGCTGCCGGCTGGCTCGCTGGTCTCCATGCGCCACCGGTATTCGAGCTGGGCGCTGCGCAGATAGGGCGGAATGCGCAGCGGGCCCTGGCGCAGCAGCGCGGTGGTGTTGACCACGCCGCCCAGCCGGGCCGCTTTCAGCCCGTTGAAGACCGGGTTGGTCACCGTGGTCACCGGCCCGCTGAAGTCCCATGCCGTGGCCAGATCGCCCTCGAAGCCCCCGTCGTAGACCTCCTCGCGGGCGACGCCGTCGTACATGATGGCCGGATCGCCGCGCACGAAGCCGGGCGCGGGCATGCTGCCGCCGCCGTAGCGCCCTTCGGCCGGCACGATCGCAATGCCCACCTTCTTGCCGTTGACCGCGTGGGCCGCGAGGTAGGCGTCGATGTTGTTCCAGTTGAAGAGGCCCGGCTCAGGGTTGAGCGGCCGCCACCAGAAGAACTGCATGTCGCCGGCGTGGTGGAAGTCGGCCGGGTTCAGGTTTTTGCTGCCCACCAGATAGAAGCCGGGCGCGTTGACGGTGGGGCCTTCCTGGTTGGCCACGCTGGCCTGAACCTGGGCAGCCGGACCGCCGAAGGCCAGGGCGAGCGCCAGCAACAGAAATAGCCAGGGAATACGTCGAGCTTTCATTGTGTTATCACCTTCCCAGGGAGAGTCGCGGCTAGCCCGGCGCGCGGCCCGGCAGAAGCGCCGGCCGCGCCGGCGTCAGCGGAGCTGCCGCAGGCCAGCAGGCGCGGCAAGGCCCAGCGATGGGCTGCTGTGGGTGAGAGTCAGAAGAGAGGGCGAGGAAAGGAGAGCCGGGGGAGTTGGCTCCCCGTTCAACCGGTGTTGTTGCCTGTCAGCACAACCGGCACGGTCTTGAACAGGATCTTGCAGTCCAACCAGAGCGAGCGCTGGTCGATGTACTCGATGTCCATGCGGATGATCTGATCGAAGGCCAGGGCGCTGCGGCCGTTGATCTGGGCCAGCCCGGTCAGTCCGGGGAGTACCTCCAGCCGGCGATAGTGCCAATCCTTGTAGCACTCCAGCTCATAGTCGGCCCACGCGCGCGGCCCCACAAAGCTCATATCGCCCCGCAGGATGTTCCACAGTTGGGGCAGCTCGTCCAGACTGGTCTGGCGCAGCACCTTGCCGACGCGCGTGATCACCAGGCCGCTGTGCAGCGGCTTGTGGACGCCGTTGACCGCCTCAACATCGGCATCGCCGTTGGCATATTGGCGCACATACTGCCGATGCACCTCCACGTGCTGCGGACTGTAGCTCATGGAGCGGAATTTGAAGAAGTTGAAGGGACGGCCATAGCGGCCTGTGCGACGCTGCACGAACAGCACCGGGCCGGGGCTATCAAGCTTGATCGCCAACGCAATAACCAGCAGCAGCGGCGACAGAATCAACAGCAAACAAGCAGCCAGCACGAAGTCGAACAACCGCTTGATGCGCTCATAGACGAACGTGTGGGTCTGCATGCGCTGCAAGGTCTTCGGGTAGGACGTGTCGCGGTACCAGGTGGCCATGGGTGATTGTGTGTCCAACATCGCAGATACTCCCGTCGTTTGACTTTCACCCTCATACGATAACACGGCAAGATTAATTCTCGATGAACAATCCAGCCCGGTCGTATGACAGTTTCTTCATAGAGCAGTCGAAACGACGGGGAGTCGCCCCGGCGGCGTCTCCGGCTGGCCTGCGTGCAGCAGGCTGGCCGGAGACGCCAGGCCAAGCTTTTAGTGCTTGTCCACAATTAACTTCGCGCTTTGGCCGGTCTCCGACCGAGCCGCGCTTTGGCCGGTCTCCGACCGAGCCGCGCTTTGGCCGGTCTCTGACCGAGCCGCGCTTTAGCCGGTCTCCGACCGAGCCGCGCTTTGGCCGGTCTCCGACCGAGCCAACCTACCAAGTTGATTATGGACAGTTACTTAGTTGCTCTTGACGATCAAGGGCAGGTACACATCGCGGATCGTGGGCGTCGATGTAGGTGTCGTGGTCGTTGTGGCCGTCGCGGTCGGCGTGTTGGTGGCCGTGGGCGTGTTGGTCGCGGTCGGCGTCACGGTGGGCGTGCGGGTCGCGGTCGGCGTGTTGGTGGCCGTCGGCGTGTTGGTGGCCGTCGGCGTCGCGGTCGGCGTGGCCGTGCGGGTCACGGTCGGCGTGTTGGTGGGCAGCACCGGATCGTACTTGCGCACATCCACGAAGTGGATCCACTCGTTGCCGTCCTTGACGCCATCGGTGTTGCGCGAGTCGATCATGAAGTCGGTGGCGCCAGGCAGGCCATCGGCGAAGCGGCCGTCGTTGAGGGTGAAGGTCACCGTGCGGAACTGGTTGGAGCCCTGCTTGGTCACCGCGGTGTTGTTGGTGCCCTTGATCACCGCGAACTTCGGCCCGGTGGTCGACTCGTACTGCAGGCGGAACTGGTCGGCGCCCTTGTCCCAGTAGCGCACCTGGATGTCGGCCGTGTAGTTGCCGCCGTACATGTAGTCAGGATCGATGTCGAAGTACATGCCGTTGTTGTTGGACGCCTGATCGGTGCGGCGGATCACAAAAGACTCGCGCGCGGTGGGCAGCTCCGAATTGAAGGCCGCGGCATAGCAGGGATAGGGCCGCGAGGGATCGTTGGGATCCAGCGGGCCGGCCGAGGTGGAGGGGCAGAGGCCCAGGTTGGGGCGCTGCAAGCCCTGGGCCGAGGTCTCGATCCACTCCAGATGCGTCTCAGGGATCGTCTTGCCGCCCGGGGCGGTGTCCTTCTGATAGAGCCAGAACTCGTAGTTGCCCAGCGGCGGCCAGTTGCTGGAGAACTCGCAGTTGCCGGTGCTCCAGTAACAGATGGGGGTCATGTGCTCGCGCATGGCCACCCAGACTGACGGCGTGTCGGAGGCAGACTTGCCGAAGTAGGGCTTGGCCCACAGCATGATGTCGGTGTAGTCGCGCACGGGGGTGTCGTTGGCTCCCAGATACCAGCCGCCGTAGCCCGACAGACGCACGTAGTTCACGTGCTTGTCCAGGGCATTGAGCACCGACCAGTAGAACGCGTCGGCCTTGTTGTTGCCGATGCGCAGGCCGCTGCTATCGCCGATCATGTAGCTGTAGGTCTCGAAGCCGGTGGCCACGCGGTTGTTGTAGAGCAGCGTGGGATCATAGGCGCCCATGCCAAAGTAGTTGCCGGCGTTGGCATGGATCACCGACTCGGCGCCGTTCCAGTCGTAGTACAGGCCGTTGAAGGAAAGGCCCACATCTTTGGTGGCTGCATACTCGGAGAACGCTTTGCGTTCCTGCGGGCCGCCGCCCGGATAGCTGGAGTTGTACTGGAAGGGGGCGTTTTGCAGGAGCAGCACCTTGCGCAGCGAGGCGCTGGCGCTGAAGGCCGTGCGATAGATATCGGTGATCTGATTGACCGTCGTCACCCAGGCGTAGCCATCGGGCAGGCCGCCGGCCACGGTGGCTGACCGATCCTCCACGCCGGTGGCGCGCGTCTCGCCGAACTGGCCGGTGCCGATGCCGACGAACTCCAGCCGCTCATCGGCGCGGTAGCGCTGGCCCATGGCGCTGACAAACTGGCTGTAGAGGCTCTGGTAGGCGGGGTCCCAGTACTTGGGCAGGATCGGCTGGATGTCGGCCTTGACGTCGTCCACGAAGACCGCGGTGGAGGTGCCGTCGCCGTCGTTGGTCAGCGCGAAGCGCACCGTGGCGTAGTGGCCGTCGTAGGCCGTCAGGTCCAGTGTGACCTGCTGCCAGCCGCGCGTGCCGATGTTGTTGACGTTCAGCGCCTGCACCACCACATCGTTGCCATCGCGGATCTGCACCTGGAAGATGTCTTCGGGGTCCGCGACGTTGCCAGTGGCCTCGGAGCGCCACCAGAAGGAGAAGGTGCCCTGGTTCAGCACGTAGGGGATGCGCACGTTGTACTGCTCCAGCAGATCGACGCCAGCGACCGTGCCACCCATGCGCACCGCGTTGGGCCCGGTGTGCGGGTTGGCGGTGGTGACGGACACCTGGCCCACCCTGTCCCAGTAGTCCAGGTTGTTGGTGAAGCTGCCGTTCTTGACCTCGTCGCGCAGCACGCCGGGGATGGTGGTGTTGGGCGTGGCGCGCACCCAGGCGGGCATCTGCCGCGCGCCCAGGCCGCTGCGCCCATCGTAGGTGGTCAGGGAGATGGCGGCCTTCTTGCCTGGCTGGCCTTGGGCCGGGTTCGGCGCCACATAGTGGCGGGCGATGTACTCGTCCAGGCGATTCCAGTTGAAGGCATTGGGTCCGGCGTGCAGCTCAGACCAGGCCCAGAACTGCATCTCTCCCGAGTGGTTGAAATCGGCCGATTCAAGAGCCTTGCTGCCCACCAGATAGAAACCGGGGGCGCTGGCCGCCGGAGCTGCCTCCGGCTGAGTTTCGCCCTGGGCAGGATTGCCGGCGTTGACCAGCGATGTGGCCAAAACGGCTACAATCATCAGCGCTGCCAGCGATACCAGGATGCTTTTTCGTCTCATGTGTCGTTACTCCTTTGCCGCGAATACTGACCCTCTCAACTCAAGCCTGAAGCATGCGATATCGTCCGCGTTGAGAGCCAAGGGGCGCCAAAACCAACTGTATGATCTGAACATTAAAATTGCATGAAATCCAGGCGCTGGGCAGATGTCATTATTGTCAGATTCGTGGCAGTACACCGCCGCAGCCTGTAAAGGACTGCGGCGGTGTGGGGCGATCATAGCACAGATGGCGGGCTTTGGCAAACCGCCGCCCCGGAATCAGAAGGTCTTGCGGGCCACCAGCAGTATGGGGGAGGAAATGGCCGCCGGCAAGACGCGGCGCAGGCGGTTGATCATGGCTGAGCGTTCGGCCGCGCCCGGAATGCCGCGCAGTTGCAGGATATGCATGCCCAGCCCTTCCAGATGCAGCGCGATGTCCCACGGGTTGCAGAGCCAGACCGCGTCGTAGTCTGCGCCGTAGCCCAACTGGCGATAGCGTTCGGCGTTGACGAAATCGGGCTGGCGGGGGCGGAACTGCGGCTGGCTGCTGAGTCTGCTCTTGAGCAACAGGGCGCTGTTGCGCGCCAGCAGCGTGAGCGCCTCGCCCGCGCTGTCGCCGCTTTCCGGTCCATAACGGGCGCGCCGGCGCCGCGCGGCAAAGCGTTTCAACGGCCGCAGCGGCGTGGTCAGATTGGGAAAGGTCATGGCCAGCAGGCCGCCAGGGATCAGCACCCGGTGCAGCTCGCGCAGCGTCTGGGCTGGCGTGGCCACATGCTCGATGGTGTTGATGGCTGTCACGGCCCAGAAGCGATCGGCGCCGAAGGGGATCGTCGGCCCAGCGCCCAGCGCCACGAAAGGCAACGCGGGGTGGCGCTCCTGCGCGCTGCGCACAAAGGGCAGCGAGATATCCGCGCCCAGCGCGCGATAGCCGGTGCGGGCCAGGATGGCGGTCAGATCCCCCACGCCGCAGCCGTAGTCCAGCGCCGCGCCGTCGAGCGGTTGCTGATACTGCTTGAGCGCGCCCAGCACAGCGCCGTATTCCGGCCGCCAGCCGGCCTGTTCCAGCCGCTGCAGATAGCTGGCCGATTGGTTGTAGAAGTGATAGCTTTGTTCGCTGATGGTCGTGTTCATGGGTGTCTGGATTATACGGCGGCCAGGGCGCGGCGTCAAACCCAAAAACGGCCAGGTTTGACAAGAGTCTGAACTCTGGCTATAGTGAATCCCGTCGCAGCTTACAAGATCGCTGCCGGCCCTGGTTGGCAGTGGCCGACATCTATATGGATAGTGACGAGAGTATGAGCACCATCAAACCTGTTAAGATTCGCCTGGAGGCCTCCTCGGCCTGCCAGTTGCGCTGTCCTTCCTGCCCTACCGCGCAGGGCATCATCGGCAAAAGCGCGGTAGGCACCGGCCTGCTCAAGCTCGATGATTTCAAAACGCTGCTGGACGAAAACCCCACCCTGCGCGAGGTCGGTCTCTCCAACTGGGGTGAGGTGCTGCTCAACCCGCAGTTGGTGGAGATTCTGGCCTATGCCCACGCCAAGGGGGTCCGGGTCAACCTGAGCAACGGGGTCAACCTCAACACGGCCTCGGACGAGATGTTGGAGGCGCTGGTCAAGTACGGCGTGGAGGAGATCACCGTTTCCATCGACGGCGCCAGCCAGGAGACCTATCAGCAGTACCGGGTGCGCGGCCATTTCGACACCGTGATCGGCAATGTGCGCAAGATCAACGCCTTCAAGCGCCAATACCACAGCCAGCAGCCGCGCCTGAACTGGCAGTTCGTCATCTTCGGCCACAACGAACATGAGATCAACGCGGTCAAGGCGCTCTGCCAGGAGCTGGATATGGTCTTCCGTCCCAAGCTGAACTGGGACGCGGAGTTCTCCCCGGTGCGCAACAAGGAACAGGTGATGCAGGACGCTGGCCTGTCGGCCACCACACGCCAGGACGACTGGGAGCAGACCCACAAATTCCAGCAATGTTTGCAGCTCTGGAACGAGCCGCAGATCAACTGGGACGGCAAGGTGCTGGGCTGCTGCGTCAACTATTGGCAGGATTTCGGCGGCAACGTCTTCGACGACGGTCTGGAGGCCGCGCTGAACGGCGATCAGATCAGCTATGCGCGCGAGATGCTGATGGGCAAGGCGCCGGCGCGCGCCGACATTCCCTGCACCACCTGCACCAAGTATCAGCGCATGGCCGAGGAACAGGTGTGGATCAAACAGAGCGACGTGTTGATGGACCAGCGTTGGATGGTCCGCCTGCGTCGCTTCCCCCTGCTGTACCGCGCAGCTCGTTTTGTGATCAACCGCTAGGTGACAGTCCAGGACTGGCAGTCCTTCCGAGGACTGCCAGTCCTATTTGTATTTGTGAGTCCAGGACTGGCAGTCCTTCCGAGGACTGCCAGTCCTGTTTGTATTTGTGTG
>JAJTXO010000620.1 GCA_021463315.1 Caldilineales bacterium
CCATGGATGAGGCAGTCAGCCAGATGGAAGATGCTATTGAGCTGGCTCAATCAGCGATACAGCGAGCAGATATGGCAGACCAGTGGGCGCAGGCTGAGGCCAAGCGGGCGCAAGCCGAGGCCCAGCGGGCGCAAGCCGCAGCCCGGCAGGCGCAAGCCGAGGCCCAGCGAGCGCAAGCCGCAGATCAGTGGGCGCAAGCCGAAGCCCAGCGAGCGCAAGCTGAGGCCCAGCGAGCGCAAGCTGAGGCCCAGCGAGCGCAAGCTGAGGCCCAGCGAGCTGCCGAAGCTGAAGCTCGCACGGCTGAAGCGGAGGCAGAAGTCGAACGGCTGCGGCGGATGCTGGACGAGCTACGCCAGCTCTAGCCGGGCCAGCCGCTCCGGGCAAGGCGCGCCTGTCACCGGATTCCAGCCGCGCGCCGCGTAGTATTCCCCCATCATCAGCGTCATGTCGGGCAGCACGCCGGCCGCGCCGCCGCTGGGGCGAGGCAGCGTCGTCAGCCGTTCTGGCAGCACATCGTCGGCCGCAGTCACCCCGTAGGCCCCATTGATCAGCCGCTTCAAATTGAAGATGCGCTCGCCTGTCAGCATCACATCCTCGCCTGTCCAGCCCCAGCCCAGCGCCCGGTTGACCAGCTCCGCCAGCTCGGCCGGGCCGATCAAGCCCCGTTCGATGAATTTGCACAGCCCCAGGGGATTGAAGACGCTCTGAAAATCCTGATAGCGGGCAGCCATCGCGCCGCCGCCCTGGCTCTCCAGCCGCGCCTGCTGATGATTCGCGCCCGGCCGGAAGACTACGCCCGGTATCTCGATGCCGTAGCCCTCGTAGTAGGTCATGGTCTCCATGTGACAGGCGCCGCGGTTGGCCGTGGCATAGCCGGGCGCCATGCTGACAAAGGCGCGCGGATCGTGATATGGCATCTCCAGCCCCTTGACGTGGCTGGCCAGCGGCTCAGCGGCCGGCCCCAGCCGCTGGGCCATACGCCGCACCCCCTCGGCCAGCAGATCGCCCAGCCCCTCGCGCCGGCCGATCCGGTGGATGCAGGCGATGACGGCCTCGGCGTTGCCCCAGGTGAGATCCAGCCCGTCCACAGCATCGGATGAGAGCAAACCCAGCTCGGCCGCTTCCATGGCGAAAGCGATGCAGCCCGACGCGGAGATGGTGTCGATGCCGTAGTCGTTGCACAGCATGTTGAGATGGGCGATGCTGTCCAGATCGGCGTTGAGCAGCAGCCCGCCGAAGCCGCCCAGCGTCTCGTATTCTGGCCCGTGGCCCTGCGTGCCCGCGTAGGGGCCGGCGTCGATCTGCACCGTCTTGCCGCAGCCGATGGGGCAGGCGAAGCAGAAGGTGTGCTTGGCGAAGATGGTCTCGGCGATGCGCTGGCCGCTGATCTGCGTCGCCAGCGGCCAGGAGCCATCCTGCCAGTTGCGCAGCGGGAAGTCGCCCATCCTCTCGGCGTTGGGCACGCTGCCGGCCGTGCCCAGCATGGAGAGCCCGTAGGCGCCGTCCTTGATCTGCGCGTTGCGAGCTTTGACCACGGCCCGAAAGCCCTTGGGGTCGAAATAATCGGGCCGTTCCTGGCCGCGCACGACGATGGCCTTGAGGTTTTTGCTGCCCAGCACCGCGCCCATGCCGGTGCGGCCAGCCGTGCGCGCGTGGGCAATGCCCCCCTGCATCACGCCGGCGTAGCGCACCAGGTTTTCGCCGGCCAGGCCGATGCAGGCCACCTGAGCCTTGGGGTCGGTCTCGACGCGGAGTTGGTCGAAGACGCGGTAGTGATTGTGGCCCCACAGATGATCGGCCGCGCGCAGCTCCACCCGGCCCGGCCCGTCGATCCACAGATAGACCGGCCGCGCCGCCCGCCCGGTGATCACCAACCCGTCGTAGCCGGCGAAGCGCAGCTCGGCCCCCCAATGGCCGCCCATGTTGCTCTCGCCCCAGATGCCAGTAAGCGGGGAACGCGCGCACCAGGCGCTGCGGCAGCCGGTGGGCGCAAACGCGCCGCTGAGCAGGCCATTGAAGATCAGCAGCGGGCTGGCCGGGTCATCCCAGGCCATGTGGGGGTTCAGCGTGTCGTGGAAGAGCTTGGCCGCGTAGCCGCTGCCCAGCAGGAAGCGACGCACAGTGGCTTCGTCGATGGGGTGAACCGCGACCGCGGCGGTGTCAAGGTCGATGTGCAGGTACTGGCCGGAGTAGACATAAGGCATGGCGCATTCCTTGATGGCATGAGGTTCCAGTGGCTAGTATAGCGCAGGAGGTGCATGCCGTCAACGAAGGCTATCCAGCTTTCCGTTTTCTGTGAGTTTGGGTACACTATGGGTATGACCAAGCAAACACCCCTCGACCGCAATCTGTTCGTCGACCATGTGGCTGCCGCCACCAGCGCGGCCGGCTATACCATCCAGAAACGCGATGGCATGGTGCTGATCCTGGAGATGCAGGGCCAACCGATGCGTTGCGATCTGAAGCGTCTCTACGATGTCTACAAGCTTCAGCCTGACCGGCTGGATGACATCGTGGCTGCACATCTGGCATCGCTGCGCCAGGCCAATCGGGCCGCGCCGCCTTTGAGCGAGCAACAGGCGCTGGAGTCCTTTTTGCCGCTGCTCAATCCGCGCACCTGGCTGGATGTCGTGCGCAAACAAGGGGTAGAGCTGCCTGTGCATCGGCCATTTGCGGCTGGCCTGGTGATCAACTATGTCTTCGACCTGCCCCAGGCGCGCGCCTATATCCAGCCGGAAACCTATGACCAGATGCTGGCTGCGCCCGGCGCTACGCCCGATGTGATTCATGAGATGGCGCTGGCCAATCTGCGCAAACGCACCGATCCGCGCGACAGCAAGACCTATGGCATGGGAGACCAGACCATCGTGATCTGTGACAAGAAGGATGGTTTTGCGGCCGCGCGCGTGTTGTTGCCGGAGTTGATGGCCACTTGGGCCGAGCGGATCTCGGGCCGCATGCTGTTGGGCGTTCCTAACCGCGATTTTCTGATCGGCTTCAGCGACCGCGATCCAGAGCAGGTGGCGGGCATGATCCAGCAACTGCGTCGCGATGCGGCCCAGCGTGAAGGTGGGTTGACCTCGGAACTGTTGATGTGGCGCAATGGGCGGGTGGTCGCGCACC
>JAJTXO010000621.1 GCA_021463315.1 Caldilineales bacterium
TCGGTCGGAGACCGGCCAGAGCGGGAGAATGGCTCGGTCGGAGACCGGCCAGAGCGCTGAGGCCGGTAGGACGATTGCCAACCAGTCACCAATCTACCAATCTACCAATCTACCAATCTACCAATCTACCAACCTACCCCACCGGATAGCGGCCGAATTCCTCCACGGCGTCGACCATGGCCAGGATGTTCTCGGCGGACACGTCGTTCATCAGGGTATGCACCGAGGCCAGCATGTAGCCGCCGCCCGGCCCCAACAGGTTGATGACGCGACGCACTTCCTCGCGCACTTCCTGCGGCGTGCCGAAGGGCAGCACGCGGTGGGTGTCGATGCCGCCGCAGAAGACGATGTCGCGGCCGTAGCGTTCCTTCAACGCGGCCAGGTTGGACATGCGGCCGGCTGAGGTCTGGATCGGGTTCAGGATGTCGATGCCGATCTCGATGAAGTCAGGGATCAGGTCGAACACGTCGCCGTCGGTGTGGAAGAAGACCTTGGCGCGGGTGCGCTCTTTGATGAAGGCGATCAGCTCGGCGTGCAGCGGCTTGAGCATGCGCCGGTACATCTTGGGGGAGATCAGCAGGCCGCTTTGCATGCCCAGATCGTCGCCGATCTTGATGATGTCGAGCAGGTCGCCGCACTGGGCCAGGAAGCTGTCCATCAGCGCCATGCAGCACTCGGTGATGCGGCGCAGCAGCGCGACCGCCAGATCGGGATCCTCGGCCATCTTGAGCAGAAAGACATCCATGCCCTGCATGGCGTGGGCGCGCTCGAAGGGGAAGAGCAGCCAGGGAGTGCCCATGATCGCATACTCGCCCTGCTCGCGCAGCCGCAACGCCTGCTGGCGCACGTGCGCCACGCGCGTGGGATCGCCCATATCAGGCCAGCCAGGATAGCTCAGAATCTCCTCGATAGTGGCCGCCTCGCGCAGGGGATTCACGCCGGGCAGCCATTCGCCGGGAGCCAGCTCGATCTGGCCGCTGCCCCACGAGTCGACGAAGGGGGTGTGGGGCGGGCGGGCGCGGGCGCGCTCCAGCACAGTGGCCGGCTCCAGGTCCAGCACGCCGCGCACGTCGCCGCGCAGGCGCTGCAAGGTGGCCTCGTCGGGCGCGGCCGTGCCCAGCTCTGGCCATTGATACATGTACTCGTCCGGCGCGTCGATGCCGGCCATCTGCTTGATGGCCCGATAGGGTTTCATCTTCAGGCTGGTGGCGTTGCTCACGCCGATACAGATCGGCACGCGGTCGGGCTCTTCGTGGTTGAGCGCCGCTAAGACACGGTCACGTGGGTTCATAGTCAGTTCTTTGGTATCATCTCAATAGATTGGGGAAGACTTCCGAAGTCTTATGGACTGTGAGCCCGTATTGAACAAACCTGCGCAGACTTCGGAAGTCTCGACCCCGGTTTATTGAGATGACACGTTCTTTGCGAGTTAATCCTTGGTGTAGGGCTTGCCGTCGGCCGCGGGGGCCACGGTCTTGCCGACCACGCCGGCCAGCACGATCATGGTCACCAGGTAGGGCAGAATCAGCAGCCACTCGGAGGGGATGGGCACCTGGGTCTTGCCCAGCACCTGCAGGCGGGCCTGCAAGGCGTCGGAAAAGCCGAAGATCAACGATGCGCCATAGGCGCCGAAGGGGGTCCAGCGGCCGAAGATCATGGCGGCCAGACCGATGAAGCCCTTGCCGGCGGTGATCGCCTCGTCGAAGCGCCCCACCGAGCCGATGGTGAAGTAGGCGCCGCCGACACCGGCGATCATGCCGCCGATGATGACATTGATGTAGCGGATCTTGAACACGTTGACGCCCAGGGTGTCGGCGGCGCGTGGGTGCTCGCCCACGGCGCGGGTGCGCAGGCCCCAGCGGGTGTAGAACAGCATGAAGTGGATGGCGAGGATGGTCAGGAAGAGGATGTAGACGATGGGAGTCTGGTTGAAGAAGGTCGGCCCGAGGATGGGGATCTGCGACAGACCGGGGATGGCGACCTTGGCGAAGACGCCGCCGGAGTTCAGCGCGGGCGTGGGCTGCAAGAAGCGCTGGCTGATGAAGCTGGTGATGCCCAGGGCGAAGATGTTGATGGCGGTGCCGGCGATGATCTGATCCACCCGGAAGTGGATGGCCAGGATGGCCAGGAACACCCCCAGGATGCCGCTGGCGATGACGGCGCTGGCCAGCCCCAGCCAGAGGCTGCCCGTCACGCTGGCGAAGATCACGGCCACCATAGCGCCGGTCAGCATCATTCCTTCGATGGCGATGTTGACCACGCCCGAGCGTTCGCACATCACGCCGCTCATGGCGCCGAAGGCAATGGGCGTGGCCGCGGCCACGGTGAAGGTCAGGATGCCCAGCAGGTTGATCGACTTGCCGCGCACGGCCCATACCAGGAAGGCGAAGACAAAGAGCAGGGCCACGATGCCCAGGACCAGCACCACCCGCTTGAAGCCGCGGATGATCTGATAGAGGCCCAGCAGGCCGGTGATGCCGGCCAGGACCAGCAGCGTCTGGTAGGTGGGCAGCACCAGATCGCCCAACTGGATGACCTTCTCTTTGGTGGTGGGGTTGAGCTTGAAGGTGCTCATCATCTCTGGCGTGCTGTTGCGCACGAAGAAGATGAAGATCGCCGCCGCGACCACCAGGAAGAAGACGCCATAGGCGATAGCCTTGCGTCGTTCTCGCCGCGCGGCATAGGAGCCGATCGAAGCCATGGGAGCTGTTGTTACGGCCATAGTTGATCTCCTCGTTCACCCTTGCCCATCGCCCCTTGCCCATTGACCATCGGCCATCGAACAGTGACCATTGAACAGTGACCATTGAACCTTGTCATGATCCCCACCCCTTGGTGAACACTGGCCCCTCTTGGGTCGATGCCTTGGGCAGGCGATAGATGGCGCGAATGATCTCCGGCGCCGCGATGAAGACGATAACCAGCGCGATGACGATGGTGATGATATCCACCGGGATCTGCGCCACCGACTGCATGCGGGTGGCGCCGTTTTTCAGCGTGCCGAAGAGCAACGCGGCCAGCAACACCCCCACCGGGTGGTTTCTGCCCAGCAGCGCCAGGGCGATGGCGTCGAAGCCCATGCCGGAGGAGAAACCGACGCCCACCCAGCGGTCCACGGCCAG
>JAJTXO010000622.1 GCA_021463315.1 Caldilineales bacterium
GGCAGATGCCTTCGATAGCCCGTCCTTGCAGACAGCCTTGAATCGAGCGGGGAGCGCGTGAGAACGGCGTGACACGTGAAGGTAGAATGCGCGTGGGACTACGTGACAAGGGGTAGGCTGAGATAAGTCGGTCGTCAGGCACGGTGGCTGCGGATTCTGATCTGTTTGGCTGTTGTGCTGCTTTGATGTACAATGCTATAAGGTCAAGCCAGCGGCGTGAGAGGAGACCACTGCATGCCCCAGTATATCAACTTTTTTCGGCGTGGTGATCTACATGTATTTCAACGACCACGCGCCGCCGCACTTTCACGCTGAATACGGCGAGTTCGAGGCTGTCTACAACATCGAGACATTGGAAATCCTGCGCGGTCAACTGCCAAGGCGCGCTCACAGTATGGTTGTCGAGTGGGCGCTAGATCACCGGCATGAACTCAGAGCGAACTGGGACAGGGCACGCAAGCAAGTATCTTTGAACCAGATCGAGCCATTGGATTGAGGAGATGGGTGAAATGATGAAATTAGGACCTCTCGTGCGTGTTCGCTCCGTCGAACCCCTGCAGGGATACAAGGTCAGAGTCGCTTTTGAGAATAGCACGCGCAGGGAAATCGATCTGGAACCGTTCTTGCGCGGTCCGATTTTCGAGCCGATCCGCAGTTCTCCGGTCCTGTTTCGAGCTATGAAGATCCAGGGTGGGACCATCGCCTGGGACAACGGCGCCGACATCGACCCGGACGTGCTGTATTACGATCTGAAGCCAGCGTGGATGGAAGAAGCCGAAGTGGTTTTGGCCTGATCGAAAGCTCCGCTCCATGAACGAAGCCGACACCTGCCGCATCCACGTCGAACCCAAGCTGCGGGCCGCGGGGTGGGAGAGTTCGCCGCACTCGGTGGCCTCCCAGCCGGTGATCGCGCCCGGTCGGATCGTTCCTCAGGGCAAGAAGGCCAAACGGCTGGAGGCGCAGCGCCCTGACTACCTGCTGCGCTACGCGCCCCACCAGACGGTGGCCGTGGTGGAGGCCAAACGCGCAGGGCTGCCGGCCAGCGCCGGCCTGCAGCAGGCCAAGGCCTACGCCGAAAAGCTGGGGCTGGCCTTCGCCTACAGCACCAATGGCAAGAAGATCGTCGAGTTCAACTATCTCACCGGGCAGGAGCGGGAGCTGGACGCCTTCCCTACGCCGGAAGAGCTGTGGGGCCGGCTGCACCCGGGAACCGACCAGGCATTGCAAGCCGGTCTCTTGACGCCCTACTACAGCTTCCCCAACATGCAGCCGCGCTACTACCAGGAGATCGCCATCAACCGCACGGTGCAGGCGATCCTGTCGGGCCAGCGGCGCAGCCTGTTGACTCTGGCCACCGGCACGGGCAAGACCTTTGTCGCCTTCCAGGTCTGTTGGCGGCTGTGGGACACGCGCTGGAACGCGCGCGGCGAACACCGCCGGCCCAAGATCCTCTACCTGGCCGACCGCAACATCCTGGTGGACGACCCCAAGGACAACCGCTTCATCCCCTTCGGCGACGCGCGCCACAAGATCGAGGGCGGCCAGGTGGTCAAGAGCCGCGACATGTACTTCGCCATCTACCAGGCCATCGCTCAGGACGAGGCGCGGCCGGGACTGTACCGGGAATATGCCCCCGACTTCTTCGACCTGATCATCGTCGACGAGTGCCACCGCGGCAGCGCGCGCGATGACAGCAACTGGCGCGAGGTCCTGGAGTATTTCGCGCCGGCCTACCAGGTAGGCATGACGGCCACACCGCTGCGCGACGACAACCGCGACACCTACCGCTACTTCGGCAACCCGCTCTACACCTACAGCCTGCGCCAGGGAATCGAGGACGGCTACTTGGCCCCGTACCGGGTGCGCCAGATCGTTTCGGACGTGGACGCGGTGGGCTGGCGGCCCTACGCCGGCCAGACCGACGCCCAGGGCCGCGAGATCCCCGACGACGTCTACCAGACCAGGGACTTCGAGCGCGTGCTGGTGCTGCACCAGCGCACGCAGGCGATCGCCCGCCATCTGACGGACTTCCTCAAGCAAGGCAATCGCTTCGCCAAGACCATCGTCTTCTGCGTGGACCAGGAGCATGCCCTGGCCATGCGCGACGCGCTGGCCAGCCTCAACGCTGACCTGCTGCGCGGCCACCCTGATTACGTCGCGCGCATCACCTCCGACGAAGGGGACATCGGCCGCGGCTTGCTGGGCCGCTTCAAGGACCCGGAGCGGACCACCCCGGCTATCGCCACCACCTCCAAGCTGCTGACCACCGGCGTCGACATCCCCACCTGCCAGAACGTCGTCCTGGTGCAGGTGATCAACAGCATCACCGAGTTCAAGCAGATCATCGGCCGCGGCACGCGGGTCAGCGAGGACCACGGCAAGCTCTTCTTTACCATCCTGGACTACACCGGCTCGGCCATGCAGCGCTTTGCCGACCCGGCCTTCGACGGCGAGCCGGTAGAGATCACCCAGGAGGAGATGGACGCAGCCGGCAACACCATCTCCCAGGTCGAGAAAGAGGACTACGACCACGAGGATGAGGCCCTCGGCCCCGGCGACGGCAGCGGAACGTGGGTCGTGCTGGGCGACCGGGATGCCGAGGGCGGGCCGGCGCGCAAGTACTACGTGGACGACGGCCAGGTGGAGATCGTGGCCGAGGTGGTCTATACCCTGGACGCGGACGGCAGGCGGCTGCGCGCGGTCAGCTACAGCGACTACGCCGGCCAGACGGTGCGCACCCTGTTCAGCACGCAAAGCGAGTTCCAGCACAGCCTGGCCAGCGCGGCCCAGCGCCAGCGTATCCTCAAGGCGCTGGCCGAGCGCGGCATCGATCTGGCGGAGCTGCGCACAGCCGCGGGCCGGCCGGAGGCCGATCCCTTCGACCTGCTCTGTTTCGTGGCCTACGGCGGGCCGCTCACCACCCGCCGCGAGCGGGCCGAGCGGCTGCGCCGCCAGAAGGCCGATTTCTTCGACCGCTACGGCCCCGAAGCGCGGGCGGTGTTGAACGATCTGCTGGACAAGTACGTGGAGCACGGCCTGGCCCAATTCGACCTGCGCGACCTGCTCAAGGTGCCGCCCATCGCCGCGCGCGGCAACCTGGTGGAGTTCGTGGGCTA
>JAJTXO010000623.1 GCA_021463315.1 Caldilineales bacterium
ATGCGGCAGGCCGCCACTTCCGAAATCTTTCATCCTATCACCCCCACCATCCCATGACCACCCATCCCCATCACGACGCCATCGACGATGAACTGCTCTCGGCCTTTCTGGACAGCCAGGTCACGCCCAGCGACCAACACCGGGTCGAGGCGGCCCTGGCCGGCGACGCCGCGCTGGCCGGCTCACTGGCGGCGCTGCGCTACACCAAGACGCTGCTGGCCGAAGCGCCGCGCCTGCCGGCCCCGCGCCCCTTCACGCTGAACGAGGCCATGCTGGGCCGGACGCAGCGCCAACGCCGCGGCTGGCTGGCCTGGCTGCAGCCGGCCTGGCTGCGCGGCGCGGCAGCCGTGGCTGCGGTGATGCTGCTGGTGGTGGTGCTGGGCGACGTGGGGATGCGCACGCAGCTTCTGCCCACGGCGCAGACTGCGCAGGTGCAGCCAGAACTGGGCGGCCTGACGGCGGACCAGGGCGACCCGACCGCCATCATCGCCAAGGCGCCCAACGAGGCTGCCACGGCAGCGCCCGGCTTCCTGGGCTTGCCGCCGGGCGTGCTGCTGGCGCTGCAGATCGGCCTGGCCCTGCTGGTGGTGCTGCTGCTGGCGGGGGCTTGGCAGCTCAGCCGGGCGCCGTAGGCGCGACCTGACACCGTTTTCGAGCGCATTATGATTGAACGCCGCCTCTCCCATGAGAGGCGGCGTTGTTCGTCCAGGGTAGGTGACGATCACTACCTGTACGATTTGCGCCAGTTTGCCGCTGCGGTCGGAGATCGACCACCAATTCGATCTGGCAGCCGACCTGGACAGGGCGCTGCACTACGTCCGCGCCAACAGTTGGCCCTGACTGGACCGACATCTGTCGCACTGCTCTCTGGACGTTTCGTTGCTCGCTATGGTATTTTGGCGGTGTTGCGGTACAATACGCGCCATGCCTGAGCTACCCGAAGTCGAAAACACCGCCCGTGACCTGAAGCCGCTGCTGGTGGGCCGCCACGTGCAGGCCGTGCAGATCCTCTGGCCGCGCCTGGTGCATGGCAAGGCGCCAGAGGCCTTTGCCGTGGAACTGACCGGCCGCCAGATCGTCAACACCGACCGCCGCGGCAAGTTCCTGCTCTTCCCCCTGGACAACCGGCGCATCTGGATCGTCCACCTGCGCATGACCGGCCAACTGCACCTGGTCCCTACCCAGACCGAGATCGATCGACACGTCCACGCGCTGCTGGAGCTGGACAACGGCCAGCAACTGCGCTACCGCGACGCACGCAAATTTGGTCGTTTCTATCTGGTGGATGAAGCTGAGGAGCTGCTGGCCAAGCTGGGGCCAGAGCCGCTGAGCGCGGCCTTCACCCCCCTGGAGCTGTTCAGCCGGCTGCAAGGCCGGCGTCCAGCCATCAAAACACTGCTGCTGGATCAGCGGGTGCTGGCCGGCTTGGGCAACATCTACGCCGACGAGGCGCTGTTTGCAGCCGGCATCGACCCCCGCCGGCCGGCCAGCACGCTGACCCAGGCCGACTGCAACCGCCTGCACATGGCCATTCGCCAGACGCTGGCCACGGCGATCCGGGAAGGGGGCAGCTCGCTGGGCGGCAGCGCGCTGACCAACTATCGCCGCCCTATCGGCGTCCAGGGCCGCTTTCAGCAGCGCCATCAGGTCTATCGCCGGACCGGCCAGCCCTGCCCCAGGTGCGGCGCGCCCATCGAGCGCATCACGCTGGCGCAGCGCAGCACCCATTTCTGCCCCACCTGCCAGCGCTACGAGCCGCTGGGCGTTGGATCGTCCTGAGCCTGCCCACCTGCCTTGAACTTGGTTTCGACCCGCTTCTCGGCAGGAAAGTAATCGACGTCGAACTCAAAGGGTTGGTTGAGCTTGGCCTTGCGGAATTTGCCCTCCAGCTCGAAGCGGCGCTGCGCCTCAGCATCGGCGCCGGCCTGCTTGATCTGCTCCCAATAGGATTGGGCGTCGCTTTTCAACTGCTCGCCGCTCTTGGGCGCCAGCAGCGCCGCCGTCACCGCGCCGACCGTCGCGCCGACCATGATGCCGCCAATGAAACGAAACAGGCTGCCAAACATTGCGCACTCCTTTTTGCCATCGCATGATCTAAACCTGACGCCTGCTCAGCGTCTGCGGTGGATTATACCGCAACAGTGGGCGTGCGCAAGTGTGACTCGTGGGGAGTGGGGACAGAAGTCAGAAGGCAGAAGGCAGAAGTCAGAAGTCAGAAGTCAGAGGTCAGAAGTCAGAGGTCACCGATCACCGATCACCGGCCACCGGCCACCGATCACCGATCACCGATCACCGATCACCGGCCACCGGCACAAAGAACACCGCCGCCGCGTAGAGCAGCAGGCCTGGCACGCCGCCGGTGAGGACGGTAAGCACCACCCAGGCCATGCGCACCACCAGCGAGTCGATGGCGAAATAGGCGGCGATGCCGCCGCACACGCCGGCCAGTTGCCGGTCGCTGCGCGAGCGACGCAGCGGCAGATCGGCCCCCTTGCGCCGCAGATCGCCCCCGGTCCTGGCCACCTGGCGCAGGTCGGGCGCCCGGCCCAGAAAGACCAGCACCAGATAGACGCCCAGGCCGATCAACAGCGCCGGCGCGGCCACGCTGGTCACGCCGCGCCACAGGGCGTCGATGCGCCAGGGCAGCAGCCCCAGGTTGTTGACCAGCAGCACGACGCCGATCAACAACAGCAGGCCGCCCCACAGGACGACGGGATTGCCTTTCAGGCGCGGCCAGAGATTGCCCTGCGGCGCGATCTTGATGGCGGCATATTCGGGCGGCTCCTGCGGAATGATCTTGGCCGCCAGCGCATAGACCAAGAGCGCGATGCCCAGGGTCAGGATGCTGGCCGCCAGCCAGGCCACGCGCGCGATGCCAGGATCGAAGCCGAAATACTCGCCCAGGCCGCCGGCCACGCCAGCCACGGCGCGGTCGGTCGTCGAGCGATAGAGCCGCTTCTCGGTCGGTATCTCACGGGCAGTGCTTTCGATAATCGGTTCGTTTTCGGTCATGGTTGGGTCTCATTCTTAAGGACTTTTTTCCACATCCAGGGTGGTCAATCAGGGCCAGCGACGGCCTTCCGACTGACCGCTACACTCTTTACGCAGGCCGCT
>JAJTXO010000624.1 GCA_021463315.1 Caldilineales bacterium
AGTTCACGATTCTCACGCAAAGCCGTCAAAAATGCCAGGAATCTCTGCCCTTTGCGGTCTTTGCGCCTTTGCGTGAGACAACAATCGTGAAGTACTGAATTTTCGTCCATCAACGGCGCGCTCGTCGTGGATGACCACCTGGGTAAGATCAGCCGGCAGGGTGTGGCCAAAGACGCGCAGTGGCGGGACCGGTGATGTCATGCTTCGATTCTAGGGAGCGTTGGCGGCCTGCATCAGGGGACGCGCCATGCGCACCATGGCATCTGCGACATCCTGGCCCGTGGCCGAACGACAATGCAATAGATCGCCTCGCTCGCCCTGGGGTTCCAAGAGCCAACCGCGCTGCTGGTCCGAAACGGCGATCAGCGTGTGCGTGCCCTCGATCTGCTCGCTGCGCAGGCCCCAAGCGCACAGGCCGGTGTAGATGGCGAACCCTGCGCAACTGCGCACGAAGGACTCAGCCTCGCTGGCCGGCCAGTTCGCTTTGACCAGGCTGGCGCTCGCCTTGGCAGCTTGATTGTTGCGTGACCAGCGAAAAACGTCGGCAATCAGCTTGTCGGGCGAGACGATAGCGAACTCGCTGGGGCGGCTGGCTGCGGCAATGGGGGCGAGAACCGCTCGCAACCGCTCTGCCAGCGCAGCCTCATCAGGCAGAAAGGTGAAGGTGTGGATGGCCGGCCGCGGCGATGTGTGCTCCACCAGGATCTCCGGCGTGGCGTTGAAGAAATGCGGATCGGCTGTGCCGTCGGGCGCCAGGCCGCTCAGCACCATCGAAGCGCCCGGCAGCACGCAACTGCCCACCAAGGCAACGAGGGTGTCGTCGATCACGGCGCTATCGCTGCTCTGCGCCTCGACCAAGCCGCGGTTGATCAGGGTTTCCAGCCCGGCGTTCAACCGCGCTTCGCGCTCTTTGCGGCTGACGCCAGCAAAGGGATCTTCAGGGAGACCGTTCATGGTCGAACTCCCCATGAGCTGGAGCAACGCCAGCAGCTCGTCGCGGGTCAGATTGATCGAGATGGCTTGAGTAGCCGGTGCTGCTGTCATGGCTTAGTCTCCAAAGACCCATGCTGCCGGCGAAAGAAGCTGCGCGCCGGCCGAGGTGATCGAGTTGAATGTGTCGACGACGCGCCGGCCGGCATCGCTGCCAGCTTGCGCCACGTGATTCCAGGCATCAGAAGCGGCGCGCCCGATTTGATCGGCCACGGGCTTGGCGGCATTCCAAGCGGCGCTCAGGCCATCGCCGACGCGCTGCGCGGCGCCGTCCACCACGCTGCGCCAGGCGTCTTTGCCCCAGCGATCATAGGCGTATTGCAGCCCCAAGCCGACGACGAATCCCGCCGCTGTGCCGACACCCGGAATCGGGATCAAGGTGCCGATGGCCGTAGAGACGCCGACGATGCCCAGACCGGCGGTTACATCGGCGCCCGTGCTGGTCAGGAACTCGCGGCTGAGCAGCCCTTTGTCCTGGTTGGCGCCGAAGCCGAACTCGTAGATGTTCAGACCGGTGGTGACCAGGGTGCTGATGATGGCAGGGCCTTTGACGTTCTTGAGGAAGCCGTTGGCCGACCACAGGGGAGCGGTCTTGATCCCGCCGATGCCCTTGATGTCGTCCAGGAGCTGAGCCGCGCGCGCCGAGAAGGGGCCGTCGCTCCTGGCCGCGGTCTTGATCATCTCGAAGAGAGAGTGGGAACGCATCGATCGCTCGATAGCAGCGCTGCCAAAACGAGTGAAATTGGCCGGCAAACCGAGCGCCTCTTTGGCAGCGTGCGAGCCAAAGGCCCGCCACATGCCGTCGGCGCCTTGAACGAAACGCACCATCTTGCCCCACTGGCCGCGCGCCGCCAGGATGCTGGCCAAAGCGCCGCGATCTTTGTAGCTCCAAAGCAGCGTCTTGCCGAAAAGCACGGCCGTGTCCTTCCACGTCCAGGCAGAGCTGTCCGCTGCGCCGCCAGCCGCAGCCGCGCCCGGTTCCAAGTCCCCAAAAGCTCCATCTGACCCAGCCTGCGCTCCTGCCCAGCCGCCCTTGAATGGCGCAGCTGCTTCCTCCTCAGCTTGGCGCATGACCTGCACAATCAAGCGGGTGGTTGCGCTGGCTTGCTGCAGGGCCTCCGCCAGGCGCTGGGTGGCCGGCAACGCAGTTCCCTGCATCTCGGCGAAGAAGGCGGCTGCGCCGCGGCCTTCCCAGCCGCCGGCCTGTAAGGCGCGCATGGACTGTTGCGCGCGCTGCGTCGTCTGCGCTGCGGCCTCAGCCTGCTGGCCAAAACGCACAGCGATCTGTTCTAGCTGCTCGTATTGCGCCTGGATAATGTCGCTACCCATGGTGTTGCTCCAGTCAACGTGGACTACTGCTCTGCTCAGTATGCCACAAAGCCGGCAGTATGTCTTGAAGATATCCTGAAGATACTCTGAAGGAATCCTGAACCAGCCCAGCGCGCCAGGCTGCTGGCCTACGCCTTGTTCAGACGCTGGAGGCAGATGCCCACGTTTCGATCAGCCGCTGCAACGACGACGCCACCGCCGCCAGATCGATGGTTTCCAGCACAACCACAGGCGGGGGGCCATCCTGTCCCTGCACCGACCAGCAGCGTTGCGCGTCGCACAACCAGGTCTCGCTCTGCGCGGCCGGCTGCAGGAGCGGCGAGAGCACGGTTGCCTGCAAGCGCGCCGTGGGCCGCGTCATGGCAGCCGCCAACGCCACGCTTGCCTCAGGCGACGCGCCGGCTTGCCGCACAATGTGCTCGGCCTCCTCGGCTGCCCCCTGGTTGGCAGCCGCTTGCGCCTGCGACAGGCTGGCCTGCGTCAAGGCGACCTGCCAGACCGGCTCGCGCTCGGCAGCCGTGTAGCGCTGCAA
The DNA here is from genome assembly GCA_021463315.1 of Caldilineales bacterium. Lineage (GTDB taxonomy): Bacteria > Chloroflexota > Anaerolineae > JAAEKA01 > JAAEKA01 > JAAEKA01. Next base: position 2,852 of record JAJTXO010000624.1, read on the forward strand.
CCAGGCCACCAGGGCTGGCGTCAAGTCCAACGGTTCAGTCAACGGCGCAAAGTCGTGGATGCCGGCGTAGGGCTGGTAAGCGCGCACCACCACGTCGCCCAGGCGGTAATAGATCTCCTGCTGCGCTGCCAGGAGATCGCCACTCTTGCTGGTGACAAGCAGCGCGGCATCGGGCGCGGCGGCCAGGCGCAGCATGCGCTGTACATCGCCATGCACCGCATAACTTCCATCGGCCAGCGGCAGGAGGATGTCGCGTGCGGCC
>JAJTXO010000625.1 GCA_021463315.1 Caldilineales bacterium
AGCGTCTTGCCGCCCATCTGCGCATGGCCGTTCAGATCCACCAGCGGGCGATACTGGCCCATCAAGCCCCGGTTGTCGTAGGCGTTGGCGTCGGTCTCCAGCGGCAGGCTTAGATGGATGTTGTAGTAGGTGGTGGTGGGGGGTTTGCGCTCGTTGGCGCCGTTGCCGCCGCTGAGGGAACCGAAATGGTTCTTGGCGGTGATGGTGATGCCGTTGCGCTCGTGAACCTTGAGGATCGCAAAGTCGATGACGTATTTGGCGTCCGCCACCGCTTGCAGGATGTAGTCCTGGCTCTTGCCGTCGGCCTCGCTGGTGCTCCAGTAGAGAGGAACGGTGCTGCGGGAGGCCTTGGTGCGTCCCATCCCGCCGCGCGCGTCCATGAAGCGCACGTTGGGGAAGGCGTTGTGGACGGGGTTGTACAGCTCGTTGACCCACAGGCCGGTGGAGTCGCCGATGGTGATGTCAGACTGAGCCACCCCCGCCACGTTGACCAGTTGACCCAGCAGCGCGATCATCAACTGCGGCGACTGGCCGATGTAGGTCCAGCCGGTATTCGATCCGCCGCCCAGGCAGGTGATGGTCCAGTTGTAGTTGGCATCGGCGCAGCCATTGGAGTAGGAGGTGGTCAGGTTGACCTTGACGAAGACCTTCTCGCCGGGCTGGTAGGACGCGCCGCCGTTGAAATTCTGGAAGATCGCGTTCCAGGCCGCGCTGCTGCTGCCCGCGCCGGCATAGCCGGTCACTGCCCATTCCATCAGGTCGTTGGCCTTGGGCTGGCTGACCAGATCGTACCAGCGCTGGCCAGCGGCATAGTTCGTGCCGTTCCAGACGGTCACCGATGGGTCATAGGCCCAGGCCACGCGGCCGGGCGCCAGTCCCTTGGCCACGCCGATGGGCTGGTTGGCCGGGTGGGGGGTGTACTCCACCTGCGCCGGCAGCGGGCTGGCCAGGCTGGCCTGCTGGAAGCTGAGCAGGGCCCAGCCGACGCCGAACAGCGCGACCAACACCGCCAGGCCGCCGCTCAGCCAGCGCGCCTGCTGGAAGCGGCCGCGCGCGTGGCGCAAGGCCAGCGACGCCCCTCCGATGCCGGCCAGCCAGAGTACGAAGCCGGAGGCCAGCGGCATGGCGACGCGCTGGCAGGGATAGGCCGCGCGCGCCGGCTTGGGAGCGACGCGCAGCAGCACCCAGATCAGCGCCAGGAAGCCAACGACCGGGAGAAAGAGCTTGCGCCAGCCCTGCGGCTGGCGCACAGCGACGATGCGGCCCGTCTTTGGACAGGTCTTGAACACCCGCTGCTTGATGTTGTTCATGATTCACCTTCTGTGGCGCCTGATGCGCCAGATATGAGCCAGGCCCGGAGGCCATCTGCGGTCTCCGGGCCTGGCGTCTATGGCGCTACCAAAGGATCGTGAAGCCGTCCAGCACCTCGCCGGCAAAGCCGTTGGCCGAGCCGTCCCAGAAGAGGCCGGGGCCGAAGGTGCAAGCTGTTGTACCGCCCAGCGTCGTCGGCGTGCAGATGAAGATATCCGCGCCGTCGCCGCTGACGCCGGTGACCGAGAACGCGCCCAGCGTGGTCAGGTAGATCTTGCCCGTGGCCGCGTCGATCCAGGCGCCGTTGACATCCTCCGACGACGACTGGCTGAGGCCCACGTCGGAGCCATCGAAGTGCATGGCCCAGCTTCCACTGGTGGTTTGACCCAACTGCGTCGCCGTGAACACCAGCAGGTCCTCGTCGGCCCCGGAAACGCCGGTCACGCTGACCGCGCCGACGGTGCTGATGACCAGGTTGCCGGTCGGGGTGAAGGTGATGGCGTCGATATCTTCATCGTCGGTTGTCAGCCCCACATCGGAGCCGTCGAAGTACCACTGGAAGGCGCCAGCCGTGTTTGCGCCCAGCGACGAAGGTATGAAGCTCACGATGTCCGAGTCGTCCACCGTGCCCAGCCCGCTGATGCTGACGGCGGCGTCGAAGCTGAGCAGCAGGCTGCCGTCGGACTGCAGGTTGAAGGCGTCCACATCCCCCGTCACCCCAACGTCCGACCCATCGAAGACCATCGCCCATGCGCCGCTGGCCATGTCATAGCTCAGGATGTCCTCGTCGGCAAAGGAGATTCCACCGGCCGCGCCGTTGGTGCTGGAGCTGGCATAGAGCCGCGGTGCGGCTGGCGTTGCCGTGGGCGATGGGGTCGGCGTCGGCGGCACAGGGGTCGCGGTGGGCGGCACCGGGGTCGCGGTGAAGGTCGGTGTGGCCGTGGGCGGAACCGGGGTCGCGGTGGGCGGGATCGGGGTCGCGGTGGGGCCAGGCTGGCAGTTCAGCGACCATGCCACGGCCTCGTCCCACAGCGCCCAGCCGGCCGCTGTGAAGTCGCTGCCGTAGCCGTTGAAGAAGCCGACGCGGCGGGCGGGCGCGTTCATGCCGACCATGGCATCGCCGGTCTCGTAGGCGAAGATGCTGGCCCGTCCAGAATAGCCGACCAGCGTGGCCACCACGTCGGCGCTGGCCGAGGGGGCAGCCCAGAAGTAGAGTTGACCGTTGAGCGTCGTCGCGACCGTCCCCGACAGACCGGCGGCCATCGGATGCCCGCTGCTGGCGATGACGATCTCAGTCTGGCTGGCGAGGTCTCCGTAGTTGGTTCCGAAAGTCGCTCCCGCCATCATCATGTCGTCGAACAGCGACGGCTCCCAGTTGATGACCGGCACGGCCACATCGCGGAACTTGGTGTTGACGTTGCCAGAGGTGACCGAGTCCGAGATGATCACCAAATCCTTGCCGCTGGCGTCAGCCGTGGCCGACTGGCTTTCACTGCGCACCACCACCGTATAGCCTGCCGCGGTCAGCCGGTCAGCCAACACCTGGTCGCGCGCCGGCAGCGGGTTGGTGACGCCCACGAACAGGATCGTGCGCGCTCCACAGACCGGGATGGCCGTCGGCGTCGCCGTGGGCGGAACCGGTGTGGCGGTCGGCGGAACCGGGGTCGCCGTGGGCGGGACGGGGGTCGCGGTGGGCGGAACCGGGGTCGCGGTGAAGGTCGGCGTGGCCGTGGGCGGAACGGGCGTCGCGGTGGGCGGAACTGGCGTGGCCGTGGGCGGGACGGGGGTCGCG
>JAJTXO010000626.1 GCA_021463315.1 Caldilineales bacterium
TCTTCCGATCTACCTGGATGTTGTCGGCGTAGCGCACGCCTTCGCTGCGCCAGACGATCTCCCGCTCGGTCAGGTGGCTGCGCACAGCCAGCAACAGCCCACACACCACGAAGATCACGAAGTAGATGCCCAAGTGAGGCGGCCCGAAATAGGTGTTGACCAGCAGCACCAGTCCGATGGGGATGATCGCGCGCCATACCCGCCCCTCGCGAAACACGGCCCAAGCCGACAGATAGCCCAGCCACCACAGCAGGATGCCCAGTTGCAGGAGAAACACCAGGTTGCTGCGCGCAGGCTCGTCGCTCACCAGCAGCAACAGCCAGGAGTTCAGGCTGACACCGATGGCCATGATCCGCTGCGCGCTGGTGAGCTCTGCGGGCAGATCAGGCGACTGTCCCACCCAGTACAAAACCGCGGCCAGGCCGATCACCAGGCTGACCACCACGGGCCATAGCCCATCCCAGCGGGAATAGCTCATGGCGAGGCCCAGCAGAAAGCCCGCCAACACAATGGGTGTCAGCAGGTTCATGCCGGCAGCCCACTCTGCGTCGGCCAGCGATGTGGCCAGGGACAACAACATGATGACCAGCAGCGCCGCGAAGATCGGCGCGCCTGGGACTGAAAGGCGTGTCGGGTGGGAAGGCGCAGCAGTCTGCATGAAGCCTACTCCTGGGGGCAAGTCCGGTCGATGGGCATGGATGGACATGTTTCCGATTGTAAGGGCGCAACGGGGCGCTGTCAAGTAACCCATCTCTCCCATTTCCCGCAAACGTTGCGACCGAGAGACTTCGGAAGTCGCCGCATCAAGGTTGAACCTGGCCTTGCACCCGAAACTGCGTCCTTGTGAATGCTGCGGCGACTTCCGAAGTCTTGGGCTGAATGAAATCCATCTAACTTGCCGAAACGATCACTTACTGGTATGCTATGGGCATCGGCGCTCGATTCGATCACACGTTCGCCTGGGTTGGCGGCCCGCCCGGGGCAAGGAGTTGGTAGCATGATGATGAAGCTGTTGATGAGCTGGGACATCAAGTCCGGACGCGAACAGCCCTATTTCGAGTTCATTGTCCGCGAGTTCGCCCCAAAGATGATGCGCCTGGGCTTGCAGCCGACCGAGGCCTGGTACACCGTATACGGCCAGGGTCCACAGATCTTGACCGGGGGCGTTGCCAACGAGAGCGCTATGGAGACCATCCTGGAAGGCGACGAGTGGAACGCGCTGCGCCAGCAACTGCTCAACTACGTCTCCAACTACAGCCAAAAGGTTGTGCCGGCCAGCGGAAGCTTCCAAATCTAGCGCCTTGCGCTGCGTCAGTCCCAGAACGACCCGACACCTGCCAGGGTTCCCTCGGTGTATCATCTCAAAGAGCCGAGGTCGAGACTTCCGAAGTCAAAGAAAGCCTCACCGCGCTGGTGAGGCTTTCTTGTTGCAGCCGAGATCTGCCCGGTGCGATCAGGAGGCGACGCTCTCTGTGGATTTGGCCGGGGCTGTCGCCTCGCTGGGCTTGGAGTCGCTCTGGCTATCGCTCTTGCCGCCCTCGCTCTCGCCCTTGCCCTCGCCCTCACGCTTGGCAGGCGGCATGGTGGAAGACTTGCCGCGATTGTCGGTCACATAGAAGCCAGACCCTTTGAAGATAACGCCCACGGGCTGAATCACCCGATGGACCGATTCTCCGCAGCGGGGGCAACTGCGCAATGGATCATCGCTGAAACGCTGCGTCTTCTCGAAACGCAGGCTGCAACTATCGCATTCGTACTCGTAGACGGGCATGGATCAGACCTTCCTAAACGGGGCCGCTGGCAAACTGAGATGGAATTATACTCACGGCAGGGGATTCAGCCAAGCTTTTAAGGCCCCCGCAACGCCGGGCTGGCCCTGCACCGCGCACAAAAAAAACAGTACTAAAGTACTATTGCTTCAGGCATCACTTCCCATTATACTGGTGGTGTCGCCAGAGTCAGCGTCGCTATTCCTACAGGAGTTCATCTATGCCCAAGCTATTGTTCGCCAGACCCCTCGATCATCACGAACGTATCCATCTGGAGTCGCTGATAGTCGGGGAGAACGAATCGGTCAAACAGCGCGCGTTGGTGGTCTTGCTCTCTTCGCAGGAGCAATATCGGGTGCCGGAAATCGCGCCCATGGTCGGCATGCACGTCGACAAAGTGCGCAAATGGGTGCTCTGCTTCAACGAGCAGGGGGTGCAGGGCCTGCTGCCCGGCCGGCGCAAGCCGGGCCCGCGCGGCAAGTTCGATCCCGCCCTGGTCGCCCGCATTCTGGAGCTTGCCCGCATGTCGCCGCGCGAGCTGGGCCTGTTGCGCACTACATGGACCTTGGATTCGCTGCGGGAATATCTCCTAACCCGCTCCATCGTCGACGAGATCAGCCGCGAGAGTCTGCGTCAGATACTGCTGCGCAGCGATGTGAACTGGCAAACCCACCGGACGCGCGGCGACGATGTGGCGCGCTGGCTGCAGCAGTGGCAATCGCACAAGACCGCCTATCGCACTGCTTAGCTGAGCCGCGGCCGTTCACACGTACCAGGTCCACCGAAAGCCGCTCATTTCACGCACGATATCGGTGGTGGAAAGGATGCCCACCGGCATCAACTCGCCATCCTCAAGCTGAGTCACCACCAGGCGATGGATCCGCTTGCTCACCATCACGGCGATGGCCTCCAGAACTGAGGCCTCCGGCGCCACGCTGATCACCTTGCTGGTCATAATCTGCGCCGCGGTGAGCTGCGTCAGATCGGCAGCGAAATGGGGAATGATGTCCATGTGCGAGATCAGCCCCACCACCGCGCCAGAATCGCCGGTGACCACCAGCGCGTGGATGTCGGTGTCGCTCAAGATGCGCACCACGTCCGCCACCGAGGCGTCCACGTCGCAACTGATAACGCCGCTGTGCATGATGTGTTTAACCAGCTTGTCTGCCATGTAACGCCTCCGGGAAAAAGGGGGGTGGCCGGGCGCTCGCCCGGTCGTTGTCGGAAAAGCTCAAGAATACTGTCTTCGTCTTAGCGCTTGTCCGCAATTAACTTCGCGCTTTGGCCGGTCTCCGACCGAGCCAACCCACCAAGTTGATTGCGGACAGTTGCT
>JAJTXO010000627.1 GCA_021463315.1 Caldilineales bacterium
AGTTCGTTTTGAACAAACCTGCGCAGACTTCGGAAGTCTCGACCCCGGTTTTTTGAGATGATACGCATCATCGAACGTTGGCTTTGACGGTGGGCAACAAAAAAGCCTTCACATCGACCGATGCGAAGGCTCTGAGACAGCGTCAAACGCGGCGTCCAGGCCCTGGCGGGCAAAAAACGCCGCTACCCCTGGCTGACCCCGATTGAGGGCTGGCCAGGCGAGGCTCTCCTGATCCTGTCGCTTCGGCGGGCTGATGTTTTAAGCCAATACTTTGGCGCCTGCTGTCATTAGCAACGATCTGGGAAACGAAGTGGTTGTTAACTCCGTCGGCTGCACCGGGCGCAGCCGACAGGCAAAACTCAGGCTGTGCGCAGTTGTGCCGCCTGATTGGCGTCGAGCTTGACGCCCGGGCCCATGGTGGAGGCCAGGGTGACACGCTTGATGTAGACGCCCTTGGCGCCAGACGGCTTCGCGCGCGCGATGGCTTCCATGACGGCAGACAGGTTGGCCATCAACGCATCCTCGCTGAAGCTGACCTTGCCCAGCGGCACGTGCAGATTGGCGGTCTTGTCGACTTTGAACTCGACACGGCCTTGGCGCGCTTCCTGAATGACGCGCGGCAGGTCATCGTCCTCGACGATAGTGCCAGCCTTGGGGCTGGGCATCAGGCCGCGCGGACCCAACACACGACCCAGACGCCCCACCTTTTTCATCATCGAGGGGGTGGCGATGGCCATGTCGAAATCAGTCCAGCCGCCCTGGATCTTGTTGACCAGCTCGTCGCTGCCAACGAAATCGGCGCCGGCGTCTTCGGCGAGCTTGGCGCCGTCGCCTTCGGCGAAGACCAGGATGCGGACGGTCTTGCCGGTGCCGCTGGGCAGCAGCACCACGCCGCGCACCTGCTGGTCCGCATGGCGCGGATCGACGCCCATGCGCAGATGCACCTCGACGGTGCTATCGAATTTGGTGAAGGCCGTCCCCTTGACCAGCTTGATCGCCTCTTCGGGCGTGTACTGCTGGGTCGGATTGACCTGTTTCTTGGCTTCGAGATACTTCTTGCCGTGGCTTGTCATGATCTACTCCTGGTGGTTTTAGCGGAACCGGGCGTTGCCAGGTTCCTCCCACTAGCGCCGGCCAGCGCTGACGCAGGCCGGCAAACTAGTCGACGACGGTGATGCCCATGCTGCGGGCAGTTCCTTCGATCATCTTGACCGCGCCGTCGATATCGACCGCGTTGAGGTCCTTCATTTTCTGTTCGGCGATATTGCGCACATCCGCCGAGGTGACCTTGCCAACCTTGTTGCGATTCGTCGAGGCTGAGCCCTTGGGAATGCCGGCCGCTTTCTTGAGCAGGTCGGTAGCGGGCGGCGTCTTCAAAGCCAGCGTGAATGAGCTATCCTGGAAGATGGTGATCTCCACCGGGATGATGCTGCCGACCAGGTTGGCGGTCTTGGCGTTGTATTCCTTGCAGAAGCCCATGATGTTCACGCCGTGCTGGCCCAAAGCGGGGCCAACTGGCGGGGCAGGATTGGCCTTGCCCGCAGGAATCTGCAACCGAACAATTGCTTTGATCTTTTTTGCCATGCGTTACCTCAAACTAGACTTTCTCCAACTGCAAGAAATCGACATCGACGGGTGTATCGCGGTTGAAGAAGGAGACCATGACCCGCGCCCGACCCTTGTCGGGGTGAAGATCCTGCACGATGCCCGTGAACTCGGCAAAAGCGCCTTCGACGATGCGCACCTTCTGACCAACTTTGAAGTCCACCTTGATCTTAGGCTCTTCGGACTCCAGTTGACGCATGATGCGCTTGACTTCCTCGTCAGGCAGCGGGGTCGGTTTGTTGCCCATGCCCACGAAGCCGGTCACGTTGGGTGTGTTGCGCACCACATACCACGACTGCTCGTCCATAACCATCTGAACAAGCACGTAGCCGGGGAAGACGCGACGCTCCACCACCCGGCGCTGGCCATCCTTGAGCTCGATCTCCTCTTCGGTGGGGACAACGACCTGGAAGATCTTGCCCGCCATGTCCATCGATTCGATGCGATGTTCAAGGTTCTTCTTCACCTTGTTTTCATAGCCGGAATAGCTGTGAATGACGTACCAGGCGGTCTCGGGCGGAACCTCTTGGGTATGGGGTTGTTCGATTATTGCCTCAATCGTTTCCGGTTGAGCCGTTGTACGTTTGTCTGTCTTTGCCACGGTTAGTCTCGGCTTACAGCGTTGGGAGTCGCGTTGTGCGCTGTACCGCTGCCGGCTAGCCAATCAACGCTGACATCACGCCGGTGAACAGAATGTCCAGCACCCAGAGCAGAATCGACATGGCGACGGTGACAGCCATCACGATTCCAGTCAGGTAGAATGCTTCTTGGCGAGTAGGCCAGGTGACCTTGCGCATCTCGGCCCGCGCCTCGCGAAAGTACTTGACGATGCGGTTTTCTTTCTTTTCGGTCTCGGCTTTGCTCACGATGGATTTCTCACTTACGCGCTGACGATTGAAGACACCGCCTGAAGCTCAGAGCGGTGTCTTGGCTGGGGCTTGGCTCGCTGTAGAGGGCGAGAACATGGCAGGCGTGGCAGGATTCGAACCCGCAACCTACGGTTTTGGAGACCGTTGCTCTACCGTTGAGCTACACGCCTACGAACGATGAACACTGAAGGCTGAACGATGAACGGTCGTGTTGCCGGGTGATTCGTCACCTTTCAGCGTTCATCACTCATCGCTCAGTGTGTTATTTGGTCTCTCGGTGCGCGGTGTGCGTGCGGCACCTGGGACAGTACTTCTTCAGCTCCAGCCGCGCCTGATCGTTGCGGCGGTTCTTTTGACTGGTGTAGTTGCGCTCTTTGCACTCTGTACACGCCAACGTGATTACAAGGCGAACTGCTTTCTTTGCCATCAGAGTCTCTCTTTATGGGACAGATACGGAGGGGGAGACAAATCTCCCCGCTCCGTTTCATTCGTATCGCTAGGATCGATGGTGGTTTAGTTCATCACCTGGGTGATGACGCCAGCGCCCACGGTGCGGCCACCCTCGCGGATTGCGAAGCGGGAGCCAGCCTCCAGCGCCACCGGCGCGATCAA
>JAJTXO010000628.1 GCA_021463315.1 Caldilineales bacterium
CCCCATTCCATCCACGAGGCGCCCTATGTCCCCACAACCCCGCGTTCGCGTGCTGGCCACTGGCGGCACCATTGCCATGCGTTTCGATCCGGCCACCGGCGGATCTGTGCCCGCGCTGACCGGCGCCGAGCTGACCGCGGCTGTGCCAGGCCTGCAGTTGATCGGCCAGATCGAGGTGGAAGAGATCGCCAACATCCCCAGCGAGCACATGAAGCCGGATTTCTGGCTGCATCTGGCCCGCCATGTCCAGGAGCTCGCGGCCAGCGGCGACGTCGATGGCATCGTCATCCTGCACGGCACCGATATCATGGAAGAGACCGCGTTCTTTCTGGATGTCACCGTGCCCACCCCCATGCCCATCGTCTTCACTGGCGCGATGCGTTCGGCCAACGAACCCAAGGCCGACGGCCCCGCCAACATCTTCGACGCGGCCGCGGTGGCGGTCAGCCCGGACGCGCGCGAGCGCGGCGTGCTGATTGTGATGCATGGCGACATCCACTCAGCGCGCCGCGTGACCAAGATCGACACCTCGGCCGTGGACGCCTTCGAGTCGGTCATGCCCCCCGACTTGGGCACGGTGCGCAGCGGCCTGGTGGAGTTCAGCGCGGCCTGGTCCCCCAGGGTGCATGTGCCGCTGCCCGAACAGTTGCCGCGGGTGGACATCATCACCATGTACGCGGGGGTGGATGATTTCGCGCTGCGCGCGGCGCTGGATCGGGGCGCGGCCGGCCTGGTGGTGGCCGGCGTGGGCGCGGGCAACGTCAACCCCGCGTTGTTCCATGGCATCACCGACGCGTTGGCGACCGGCGTGCCGGTGGTGATCTCCAGCCGCGTGCCCTACGGCGGCGCGCAGCCCCTCTACAGCTACGCGGGCGGAGGCATGGCGCTGCGCCGGGCTGGCGCCATCTTCGCGCGCGACCTCAACCCACAGAAGGCGCGCGTGTTGCTGATGGTGGGGCTGGGCGCAGGGTATGATCGATCGGAGTTGGAAGGGCTGTTTGGTTAGCGCCGCCACTGGTTCAGCCAGCGCACTTGACCCACCCAATCCTCAGCCTCTGTTTCTGTGAGCACCCTATCCAACGCTGCGATCAGCTGCGGCAGCGTCCATTTGGTCTGCGCAGCCATAATGATTCCGGCGTGCATGGGATAGCCTTCAGCGAGACGGGTGAAGTCCGCAATGTTGAAAGTGAAGATGCAACGGCCTTGCGCGATGGCTCCCAACAATTGGGCTTTGTCGCTGGCATCCAGGGGCATCCATGGGCTGGGCGTGCGTGTGACATCATGGCCACGCTGGGAAAGAGCAGCGTGAAGCTGTCTGCGAGAGGTGTCTGCGTCCAGGTGTAGACGAAGTCTAGACATCAGCCGGCTCTAGTGCTTCGTCAGCGGCAATGGCAGCGTCGATCTCGGTGCGGTGGGCTTGATAGAACAGGATCGCTTCCTCTACCAGTGCTTGGTTGACGCCATATTCCTGCGCAATCTGGGCCGGGGAGAGGCGCCAGTGCGCAGCTGCCACAGCAATCGTCTGCACGCGCAGATTGGTTCCGCGCAACACCGGCCTGGGCTGGCCGCTGGCCCCGCGACGGTAGGTGATGCGCGGAAATGCAGGATCCGTGATCTGACTGCGCAGGTCGCCAACTTTCTCAGCGACCGCCCATAGGACGAACTGGTTGAAAGAAATACCCTGGCCAGCCGCAAGGGCTTCAGCGTCCTGTTTCAATTGGTTTGGAAGACTGAGCGGGTAACGTGCCATGAACTTGCTCCGTGTCCTGGGATGATGTCGTAATTGATGTGCTATGTGATATTCTAAGGCCAAATAGCTAGTGTGTCAACTGTTGCTGTTCTCTTCCGGCGTTCATAGCCATGCCGCCGCCCGTCGCGCGCCGCGCGCCCGCACGGTCAGGTAGATCACTTCGGCCGCCAGCGATGCGCTCAGCGCCAGCGCGGCCGTCACCGCGCCCGGCCAGGGCAGCACGCGCACGCCGCCCAGCACCACCGCCAGCAACACCGTGATGTTGATGGCGGTGGCTACAGTGATCGCGCCGGTGCGGCTGAAGAAGACCAGCGTGCCGCGCTGCCAGGAGGTCAGCACCGTCAGGGCCGGCACCACCACCAGCAGTGTGGCCGACGCACCAGCCATGGCAGCCAGGCCGGCTGGCAGGCCGGCCACCCCGGTGAACCACACACCGGCCAGTGGCGTCAGCGTCACCGCCGCTGCCAGCGCCGTCAGCCCCAGCGCCAGGCGCTGCGTGAAGCGGTACAGCGCGCGGTGGCTGGCCAGGTCGGCCAGCAGCGCCACCACCACCTCTTGCAGCGCCACCCCCCCGCTGCGCAGCAGGAAGGTCAGCCCGCTGACCACCGGCCAGACGGCCAGCGACTCCAGCGGCAGCGGGCCGCGGCTCAGCCCCAGGCTGACGATGGGCTGCGCGGCCAGATTGATCAGCGAGGTCATAGCCAGGGGGATGTAGAAGCGCAGCAAGTGGGGCCAGGTCAGTTGGAAGGCATCGGGCTGGTCGATCGTCAAATGCGCCCGCAGCGTCGGCCGCACCAGCACGCCGGCCGCCACGGCATCGGCCAGCACCCCCACGCTGATGGCCAGGCCCGCCAGGCTGGCCCCCGGCAGCACGCCGCTGGCCAGCCCGGCCATCGCCACCGATCCGGTGGCGATCAGGCGGATCGCCGTGGTCAGGAAGAGGAACTGCGTGCGGCCGTAGCGGATCATCACACCCTGCCACATGCGACGATAGGCGATGGCGCCTGACCAGGGGGCCATCAGCAGAAAGGCGATGCGGCTAGGTTCGATCACCTCCGGCGGCGCGCCGACCAGCTCAGCCAGGATCCAGGCGTAGAGCGGGCTCAGCCCCAGCAGCAGGTGCAGGCCGGTCAGCCCCCAAGCCATGATGTGGGTGAAGCGCATCAGCATCCGATAGGCCTGATGGCTGCGGGCCAACGCCGTGCCCAGGGTCAGAAACATGATCACGGGGCTTTCGACGATCAGCGCGATGGCGAAGGTCAGCCCATAGGCCGCCAGGTTCAACGTGGGCTCCGGCAGGCGCGCGATGACCGCGCTGAGCGTCGGCTGCTCCAG
>JAJTXO010000629.1 GCA_021463315.1 Caldilineales bacterium
GACGCATCCAAAATTTCAAGAATTGGAGTCCCGACATGGTCCCCGATCCCGCCAAGTCGAGTCTGGGGTTGGAATATTTCTGCAACGAGGGCGACGACGTTTGGAACATGGCGGATGCGGACCTCGTTGAGCTGGGCAAGCGCGAGATTGCCAGGATCGGACTGGCTGAGTATCAAGATATCGAAGAGGGCTGCGTCTTTCGCGTCGAGAAATCGTACCCCGTCTATGACTCTGAATATCGCGGACATCTGGACACGTTGCGCGGCTATGTCGCGACGTTTGAAAATTTTCAGACGGTGGGACGCAATGGACTGCATCGCTACAACAACCAGGATCACTCGATGCTGACCGCGATGTTGGCTGTGCGAAATATGATGTTTGGCGAAAAGAATGACCTGTGGAGCGTGAATGTGGACCAGGAATACCACGAACAGGTCGCCGTCAAACCGGATCCCCGACTTCAAGATGTTGCAGGCGTCATGCAAGATGCCTTGAGCCATGTTTTCGTGAAACTGGACCCGGTCGCCTTTGGCGGGGCGCTGGGGTTGACGATGGGTTTGGTGTTGTTTTTGGTCACGCTGCTGGAAATCAGCATCGCGCACCAGGGGCTGTCGGTATTTCTCCACAACCTCGGCGAATACATGCCTGGTTATCAAGTCACGGTGATGGGCGGATTCGTCGGGCTTGTGTTTGGCATTGGCATCGGTTTTTGTGTCGGATGGCTCTTTGCCTTTTTGCGGAACACGTTCATCGTGTGCTATATGGCGTGCGTCCAACGCCGCGCGCAAATTCAGGTTCTGCGCACGATTCTCGATTTCTAAAGCGCGCTCGGATTTGACAAGAACGGGGGCATATTCAAATGGATTCCGAAAAGAGCATGCAGCCGGAACAAGAGCTGAATCAAATGGTCCTGACCCAGGTTATACGCATGAATGCCACCATAAACGCCCTCCGGCGCTGAGCCGTAGCTTTCGATCTGGCCGTCGTGGTTGACATCGTAGTCATAGCTGCCATAGGCCGTATCGGTGATCGGCGCCCACCATCTGTCCCAGCCGGGGGGAATGTAGGTCGGCTGATCTTTCAGCGGATAGCCGTTGAGATATTTGCCGATCAACGCAGTGCGATAGCCTGCGCTCTGCAAGGCTGTGGCCACTGTGTCCCGCTCCAGGCCGGTGGCGTAGGCCTTGGCAAAGCCGCCCGTGGGCCAGAGATTGGTCATGATGCCGTTGTTGTGGGGATACTCGCCCCGCAACGCCATGGCGCGCGCTGGACAACACAGCGGCAGGCTGACGATGGCAGTGGAGAAGGTCGTCCCCTTCCGCGTCAGCAGCTTCTCCACCAGGGGCATGTACTCCATGCTCTCCAGCAGCAGGTCCTGGTCGTCGGTCATGATGACCACGATGTTGGGCCGCTGGGCCTCCTGGTCGCTTCCCAGATTGGCCAACAGGCCGCCATCGCTGGCGCAGCCGGTGATGAGCAACAGCGCCACGGCCGCGGCCACAATCAAACGTCTAGCAATCATGCCATCTTCTCCAAACGGTGTCATCTCAATAAACCGGGGTCGAGACTTCCGAAGTCTGCGCAGGTTTAGCTGCGCGGGTTTCACGGCCAACGCAGTGTCCAAGCAAACGGTGAGAGTATAACCGGAAACCAACCGTTGACCAAAATACAACGGGGTCGAGACTTCCGAAGTCTGCGCAGGTTTGTTCAAAACGAGCTCACAGTGCATAAGACTTCGGAAGTCTTCCCCCGATGTGTCATCTCAAAAAACCGGGGTCGAGACTTCCGAAGTCTGCGCAGGTTCGTTCAAAACGAGCTCACAGTCCATAAGACTTCGGAAGTCTTCCCCAAGCTACAACCGGAAGCTTCTTGACTCGGCACGGTTTTGCACTATAATCCTGAGGCGCAGTCACGCTGTCCAACAGCCAGATACCATGAGTATGAGACGCCCGGCACTTCTTTGCCCAAGTGCCGGGCGCCTTGGTTGAGACATGAGCGGAAAACAGCGCAGGGCCGGGCGCCTTTGGGCGCCATCTATGGTTCATCTCAATAAACCGGGGTCGAGACTTCCGAAGTCTGCGCAGGTTCGTTCAAAACGGGCTCACAGTCCATAAGACTTCGGAAGTCTTCCCCAATCTACGGAGGACATCGATCGTGCGAATCCATCGGGCTCTACACCACGTTCTGTTGCTTACCGCGCTGGCCGCCATCTTCCTGGCCGCGACGCCAGCGGCAGCCCAAGACCAGCGCCCCCAGAGCGCTGTCCAGCAGGCCGCGCAGCCCCAGGCGGAGGGCAACCCAGACACCCTGCCCAACCAATGGTACTCCACCCAACTGCACCTGCATGGCTGGAGCAACCACAACGGCGCGGTGCAGCCCGCATCGATCGAGATGAACGCCGCCTGGGCCGCCAGCGTGGGCATGGATGTTATCTGGTGGGCAGATCACAACCCTTCATTCACCCAAACCACCGACAGCACGGTGAGCTTCGCCGGCGCGACCATAGACCCCAACACATCCATCGTCCATATCCCCCTGCCGCCGGGGACGCCCTGGTGGGCGGTCTACAACTACATCACCCAGTTTCAGCCCAGCTTCAGCGGCAACGGCCAGGGCACAGCCAGCCTGAGCAACAACATGTTGCGCATGCAGCTCCAGGCCAACGCCGATCAGACCTTCGACCGTTTTCAGTACCGCGGCTTGACCACCGACGATTTCCGCGTGCAGGGCCTGGAGTTCACCCGCCCGCTGGTCAGCGATCCGGTGCTGAGCTTCGACGCCACCCGCTGCGACGCGGCCAGCAGCGACACCTACGCCGAGGTGCGCGTCGGCCTCTCCTGGCACAACTTCGGCGCGCCGGTCTCCCACAACCTGATCTACCGCCTGGTGCCGGCCAACCAGGCTGGCGGCATTGTCCACAGCAGCAGCCGGGTCACGGTGACCGTGCCCCTGACCGGCGCGCCGGTGCAATTGCCGCTGTTGGAACACGCCAACCTGCTGCCCAACGGCGACGACAACGCCATCCAGGACCTCTACCTCACCGTCGGCGCCAAGAACAACGCCACTGCCTGCATGACGGT
>JAJTXO010000063.1 GCA_021463315.1 Caldilineales bacterium
CCTTCTTGCAGGCCACCGGGCAGGCGTGGCAGGTCGGGTCGTCCACCAGGATGTTCTCCTTGACCCATTCGCCCGAGACCAGCTCGGCGTCGACGAAGGAGGTGCTCTGCGAGTTCTTGGTGGGCAGCGCGCCCACGGTGTTGACGATGTTCATCAGCACGTTGGTGCCATAGACGCTCAGGCCCCCCTTGCGCGGGGCCGTCACCACTGCCTCGTTCATGATCGCGGCCAGCGCCTTGCGGTCTGCCGCCTTGAACGCGGCGCGATCCGCCGGCTTGGGCTGGTTCTTCTTGTCCCCCTTGATGACGATGGCCTTGAGATTCTTGGAGCCAGCCACCGCGCCGACGCCGCCGCGGCCAGCCGCGCGCTCGTTTTCGTTCATCATGTTGCCGTAGCGCACCAGATTCTCGCCGCCGGGGCCGATGGCCATCACCGAACATTCAGGGCCGCGGTCGCTCTGGAGGACCTTGATCGCGTCGTCGGTGTCCATGCCCCACACCGCCGTGGCGTCGTGGATGCTCACCTCGCCATCCTCGATGTAGAGATAGACCGGGCTGTCGGCCTTGCCCTTGATCAGCAGACCGTCGAGGCCGGCCCATTTGAGCTTGGCCGCGGTCCAGCCGCCCATGTGGCTGTCGGTGACGGTGCCGGTCAGCGGCGACTTGGTGACCACCGCCAGCCGGCCGCTCATCTTGACCTCGGTGCCGGTCAGCGGGCCAGTCATGACGCACAGCAGGTTGTTGGGCGAGAAGGCCTCCACCTCTGGCCCGTTGTCCAGCACATACTTGACGCCCAACCCGCGGCCGCCGATGTACTTGCGCACATCCTCCGGGTCAAGCGGCTCATAGCCGATGGCGCTCGTGCTCAGATCGATGCGGGCGATGCGATTGTTGAAACCTGTGATCATGCGGAACCTCCGTATCAGAGTGGTGTGGGTGGGTGGAAAAGGGATGGCTGAAAGGTCGCGGCGTCCGGCCCTGGGAATCGAAAATCCGCTATGTCGGTGTGACATAGCGGATCGGCTTCGAGCATCCCTGTGGTCTTGTCAGTCCACAGCCGGCAAGCTGGTGAACTTGTTCCGGTCAAACATTGGGACATGACGACGCCTTCCAACTCTGGTAAGAGCGGGGATAACGACGCCGGGATTGTAGCACAGCCAGCCGGGAAAGGCAAGCTGGCTGGCCGCGAGGCCGCGGGAACCGCTCAGCCTGCCGTGATCGGCCAGAGCTGCGCGGCCAGCTCGGCCCACAGGCCGCGATAGGCCGCGGCCGCCTCGGAGCGCGGCGCAAACACTGCCACCGGCTCCCGCTGCACCCCCATGCGTTCTACATCGGCGTTGTAGGGGATGGCCGCGGCCAACATGCCGGAGAAGTGGTCGGTGGCCGTGCTGGCCAGCTCGCGGTGCAGCTTCTTGCGCCGGTCGACCATGGAAAGAAAGCTCAGGATCAGCCGCTCCTTGTGTCCCTCCTCGCGGGCGAAGGCCAGCAACTGCCGATGCGCCTCGAAGGAGAGCGTGGTCGGCACCAGCGGCGTCAACAGCCGGTCGGCGGCGTTGAGGACATTGTCGGCCAGCAGGCCGATGGTCGGCGGGCAGTCCAGAATCAGCAGGGCGTAGCGCTCTTGCAGCGGATCCAAGACCTCGGCCAGGCGGCGCTTGGAGTGCTTCAGATCCTCGAAAGCCAGCGCCAGGTTGCGATGGCTGATGTCGGCCGGCAGGATGTCCAGGTTGTCATAAGCGGTAGCCTGGACGCTGCGCAGCACTGCCTTGCCCCCTTTGGCGAAGCTCCGGGCGCTGCCCTTGAGCTCCGGCGGCACGTTGAAGTAGAAGGTCGCCGAACACTGCGAGTCCAGGTCGCAGAGCAGCGTGCGCACCCCAGCCTGCCCGGCCAGATAGGCCAGATTGACGGCCGCGGCCGTCTTGCCCACGCCCCCTTTGTTGCTGAAAACCGCCAGAATTGTCATCGTCTGCCTGCCTTTGCTGACGTGTATGGCGCCATTGTACAGGGCATTGCCGTTCTTGGCTAGCTCGCTGCGCTGTTCGCTGGGAAGCGGGTAGTTGACAGGGCGGCGGGCTGGTGCTATCATTCACAAGTGGATAGGCTGGCAATCGCGGCGGCGATGCTGGCCCTGTGTCCATCCATCCGCTGTTTGCTCGCTTCGCGCTGTACAAGGAGGTACACCATGTCCATCGTCAAAATCATCGATCTGGTCGGCGAGTCGCCCGATAGCTGGGAGGCCGCGGCCATGAATCTGGTGGCCGAAGCCAAGGCTACGCTGCGCGGCATCACCCGCATCGGCATCAAGGAGTTCGACATTCGCATGAAGGACAACGAAGTCGAGGTCTATCGGGTGCGCGGCGAGGTCTCGTTCCGCATCGAGCGGTAGCCCCACTGTCCCTTGGCTGCCCATGGGTTTGCGCCGGGCAGGCTGCGATCAGCCGTCTGCCCGGCGCTTTTCTTTTATCCCAGGATGCACAGACAGGTTACGCCGCCGTCGGCCTTGGCGAACTCGCTCAGCGGCACGCTGAGCACCCGATAGCCACGCTGCCAGATCTGCGCGGCGGTCTGGGGATAGCCGGCCGGCGCCAGCACCGTGTCGCCCAGCGCCAGACAGTTGGCGGCCGGGGCCTCGTGGGCCGGAACGACGATGACGTCGCAGTTCGCCAACTGCGGCAGGCTGGCGTAGGCTGGCCAGGCCACCACCACCTCCCGCGGGCCGTCGCCGGCCGGCCCGCGTCCCAGGCTGTTGAGGCCGCTGAGCAGATGCAGGCCGGCCGGCACCGGCAGCAGCTCCACCCGCAGCCCCAGCGGCGCCACGGCCGCGGCCACCTGCGCCGCGCCGGCCGCGTTGCTGCGCGCCGACTGGCCGACGTAGAGCGTGTCGCCCAGGCGCAGCACATCGCCCCATTCCAGGGTAGCCGGCGCTTCGATGGCCGACACGGCCAGCCCGGCCGGCAGGTGGGGCCGCAACAGCGCCACCTCGGCCTGGCGCGTGGGCTCGGCCGGCCGGGCCAGGATGGCCAGCCCCGGCAATAGCAGCGCGATATCCTGCACGAAGCAGGCGTCGGGATGGCCGGCCGCGGCGGGCAGTTCCGTCACCGCGCAGCCAGCCGCGGCCAGCGCGGCCGCCAGCAGGCGATGCTGGGCGCGCGCCAGAGCGAGATCGATGGGCGGCTGGCCGGGCTGCTGGCCCAGCGCATGCAGGAAGGAGGCCTCAGGCGGCCGGATCAGAATCTGGCGCGTCATGTGGCCTCCTGGGACGGCGCCGCGGCCGGCAGCGGCGCGACCGCCAGCGCGGCCAGGCTGTCGCCGCGAATGTCCAGGATGCTGACCCCCTGCACGTTGCCGCTTTTGGCCGGGACCTCGTCCACCGCGAAGCGAATGATCTTGGCGGCGTTGCTGATGCACAGCGCTTCGTCGCCGGGGCGGACCCGGGCCGCGCCGGCCAGCACGTCGCTTTTGATGATCACCTTGCCCTGGCCGCCGGGCGATTTGTTGCTGGCAAAGCCGGCCATCTGGCGGCGAACCCCCTGGCCATCGCCGGTCACCAACAGCACCTCGTCGTCGTCGCTCTCCACCCCGACCAGGCCCACCACCCAGTCGTCGGGGTGGGTCTGGATGCCGCGCACTCCGTCACGGCCGATCAGACGCTCAGGAAAGCGATAGCCCGCGCCGCTGCGCAGCGTCAGCAGCACATCGCCCGTACCCTTGGAGAGGGCCAGCGCGGCCGGCGGGCCGCCGCGCCGGGGATCGCTGAGCAGCGTGCCCGGCTGCAGGTGCGTGCCGACATAGTTGCGGTGCAGCGAGCGCAGCCAGCCATTGGTCGTGGCGATCAGCACGGTGTTGCGCGTGTCGCGTTGGTCGTCCAGCGGCAGCACCGCGGCCACGGTCTCCTCCTCGGTGAACAGCAGGCGCTCTGGCAGGGAGGCGCCGCGGCCGCGCGGCTCGCTGAGCGGCAGGCTGTCCACGGGGATGCAGAAGGCCCGGCCGCGGCTGCTGAGCACCAGCAGGGCCGCGTCTTCCCGCGTCACAGCCAGGTGGGCGGCCGCATCGTCGCGCGCGGCCAGGATGTCGTACACGCCGATGCCGCCGCGCCGCTGGGTGGAGTACTCGTTGAGGGGCGTGCGCTTGGCCAGGCCGCGGCGGGTGATGGTCAACACCATCACGTCGTTGGGATGGCGCGGGGTGGGCAGTTGGCTGACGGGTGCGTCGGCCCGGGCCTCGCGCAGGCTCTCGGCCCGCTGACGGCGGACCGCGCCCTGGCGCAGCTCCAGCAGCTCCTGGCGCATGCGGGCGTTCTCCAGCTCCAGCGTGCGGATATAGCGCTGCAAAGCAGGCGAGGTCTGGGCAATCAGCTTGTCATAATCGATATCTTGTCTCAGGCTATCCCGTGGATCGCTGTCGGGCATAACACCTCCAGAAAGTCGTGGCAAAGGCGCCAGCAAGGGGCTACTATACCACCGCGCCGGGCTGCGGTCAACCTGGGAGCCAGGAGGCAGGAGGGGGTGAGCTTGACAATCCGCCTTTCCGGCCTAAAATGGACTTGATCTCCCTGCCATGAATCCGCTATTCCAACTGCGCTCCTATACCCCCACTGACGCCCCGGCCGTGGTTGCCGTGGTCAACGCCGATGCGGCCGCGACGATGGGCGTGCGCCGCGCGGTGATCGATAGCGTGGGCACTGTGCGCCTGGCGCGCTATGTGCCCCCGGCCAGCGAAAAGGTCGTCGCGGTCGATCCAGCAGGCCAGGTGGTCGGCTACGCCTACCTGGCCGACCGGGAACAGCATATCGTCTACGAAGTCGGCGGCGCGGTGCATCCTGCCCACTGGGGGCAAGGGATCGGCGCGGCGCTGCTGGGCTGGGCCGAGCAGCGTGCGGCCCTTCTGAGCCAGCGCGCGCCGGCCGGCGTCAAGACCGTGCTGCAGGGCAACCTGTTCGCCGCCGAGACCCGCGCTGGCCGCCTGTTCGCCCGCTTCGGCTATGCCCAGGCGCGCGAGTGGCTGCACTTGCAGATCGATCTGGCCGCTGCGCCGCCCGCACCGGTTATCCCTGATGGCATGCGCCTGGCCGCCATCGATCTGGACGACGACTGGGATTTGCTGGGGCCGGCCATGGAGGACGCCTTTGCCGATCATTGGGGCGTTATCCCGCCGACGGAAGCGGATCCAGCGGACGACGCGGCCACGCCTGACGAGGTGGAAGCGTCCGACGAGGAGCTGCCGGAAGACGAGAGCTATTCCAACACGCCCGGCTTCTGCTTCAAGCTGCTGGCCGGCGATGAGGTGGCCGGCGGAGTCCTGTGCAACGCCAGGCTTGTCGAACAGCCGGAAGCCGGCCGCGTGGGCAGCCTGTTCGTGCGGCCGCCATTCCGACGCCTGGGCGCGGGCCGCGCGCTGATGCTGGCGGCCTTCCAGGCCTTCTGGCAGCACGATATCCGGCGCATCATCGCCGACACCGACGCCGGCAGCTTCACGCAGGCCCCCAGGCTCTACACCAGTCTGGGCATGCGTCCCTATCGCCAGGAGTTCCTGGTGGAGAAAGAGATCCGGCCGGGGCGTGAGCTTCGCCGGCTGCACCTTTGATTGCGAGGAGTTTCATGCCCTACCAAGCCTCCGCCACCCGCTACGACTCGATGAGCTACCGCCGCACCGGCCGCAGCGGCCTGCGGCTGCCGGCCATCTCCCTGGGCCTGTGGTACAACTTCGGCGGGATCGATCCGCTGGAGAACGGCCGCGCCATGCTGCGCCGCGCCTTCGATCTGGGCATCACCCACTTCGACCTGGCCAACAACTACGGTCCGCCGCCCGGCTCGGCCGAAGAGAACTTTGGCCGCATCTTCAGCCAGGATTTCCGACCCTACCGCGATGAGCTGATCATCTCCAGCAAGGCCGGCTACTATATGTGGCCTGGTCCGTATGGCGAATGGGGCTCGCGCAAATATCTGGTCGCCAGCATCGACCAGAGCCTGCGCCGCATGGGCCTCGACTACGTGGACATCTTCTACAGCCACCGGCCCGATCCCCACACGCCGTTGGAGGAGACCATGGCCGCGCTGGACTTCATCGTGCGCAGCGGCCGCGCCCTGTATGTGGGCATCTCCACCTACAGCCCGGAGCAGACCCGCCAGGCCGCCGCCATCCTGCGCCAGCTCGGCACCCCTTGTCTGATCCACCAGCCGCGCTACAACATGTTCGACCGCTGGATCGAGGATGGCTTGTTGGCCGCGCTGGCCGAGGAGGGGATCGGCTGCATCAGCTTCTCGCCGCTGGACCAGGGCATTCTCACCGACAAGTATCTGCACGCGGTGCCGGCCGACTCGCGTGCGGCCAAGTTGGACAACCAGTTCCACTGGGGCGACAAGGTGACGCCGGAGCGCGTCGCCCAGGTACACAGGCTGAACGATATCGCCCAGGCCCGCGGCCAAAGCCTGGCCCAGATGGCCATCGCCTGGGTGCTGCGCCACCCCGGCATGAGCTCCGCGCTGATCGGCGCCAGCAAGGTGGGCCAGATCGAGGAGGCCGTGGCCGCGTTGGCCAATCTGGCCTTCAGCGAGGTCGAGTTAGCCCAGATCGACGATATCTTGTAGCATCAGCCCTTCCGATCTGATCTCACGCAAAGGCGCAAAGAGCGGATTTCTCGTGGCATCCTGGCGCGATGGCCGTGGACTGCTGAGTTGATCATGGAAACAATCCTCGTTCTCTATGCTTTCTTTGGCCTGTTGCTGGCTGTGTTTGCCGTGCCGCTGATCAAGCGCAAGGTCAAGCCCAACTGGCTCTATGGCTTTCGCGTGCCGCAGACCATGAGCGATCCCGATGTCTGGTACGCGGTCAACGCCCACTTCGGCCGGCGGATGCTGGTAGCCGGCCTGGCCACCGCCCTGGCGGCTGTTCTGCTCTATCGCGTGCCAACCCTAGACGTGGACAGCTACGCCTGGGCGCTGCTGGCGGTCTTCACTCTCTTCTTCGGCGTCGGCATAGTGCAAAGCTGGCGCTATATGAACAAGTTGATCAGATCTTCGCAATAGAAGTCGTGTTGTATGCAATTTGCACTTGACGATACCACCCTGGAACTGCACCAGGGCGACATCACCCGTCTGACCGTCGACGCGATCGTCAACGCGGCCAACAGCGGCCTGCGCGGCGGCGGCGGGGTCGACGGCGCCATTCATCGCGCCGGCGGGCCAGCCATCATGGCCGAGTGCCGGCGCATCGGTGGCTGCCCGACGGGCCAGGCCGTCGTCACCGGCGGCGGCGACCTGCCGGCGCGCTACGTCATCCATACGGTCGGCCCCATCTGGCAAGGCGGCGGCCGCGGCGAGCCGGAACTGCTGCGTTCAGCCTACGCCGCCAGCCTACTGCGCGCTGAGGAGCTGGACGTGACCAGCATAGCGTTTCCGTCCATCAGCACCGGCGTCTATGGGTATCCCATCGCCCTGGCCTGCGGCATCGCCGTCGGCACAGTCATCGAGCATGTACAACGCGGCACAGCCCTGCAGCACATCATCTTCTGCCTCTTTTCAGCCGGCGATTATGCCGTGTACGAAAAGCATCTGAGCAACGTAGCCCGTAACCCGTAACACGTAACCCGGAGGATGATGCGAAGGGTGTTTTTGGATGGATTGGCCAGTAACGAGTAACTCATAATCCAGAAAGGCTTCCCGCGATTCCGGGTTACGAGTTACTCGTTACTCCTTCCACCCCCGCGATTCCGGGTTACGAGTAACGAGTTACGAGTTACTCGTTACTCGTCCCCCCAAGGAGCCCCTCTTGAACCCAAACCACACCGGCGCTGACAACATCCGCGCCGCCTTTGCCCAGGCCCAGGCCGAGGGCCGCGCGGCCTTTATGCCCTATCAGATGCTCGGCCATCCTACGCTGGATGCATCGCCGCAGATCATCCAGGCGCTGGCTGAGTCCGGCGCGGATCTTTTCGAGCTGGGCCTGCCTTTTTCCGATCCGCTGGCCGATGGGCCGGTGATCCAGGCGGCCGGCCAGCGGGCGCTGGACAACGGCGTCACGGTGGAGCGTTGCCTGGCCATGGTGAGCGAGCTGCGCGCCGCGCTCCCGCAGATCCCCTTCTGCCTGATGGGCTACATCAACCCGCTGCTGGCCTACGGGCTGGCGCGCTTCGTGGTTGATGCGGCCGCGGCCGGCGCCGATGGTCTGATCGTGCCCGATCTGCCGCCCGACGAGCCGGAGGCCGAGGAATTGATCGCGCTCTGCCGGCAGCATGGCCTGGCCAGCGTCTTTCTGCTGGCCCCCACCAGCACCGCCCATCGCATCGAGCTGGGCGTGGCCCGCAGCCAGGGCTTCGTCTACCTGGTCAGCGTGGCCGGCATCACCGGCGCGCGCGAGCGGCTGCCCGACGACCTGGCCGCGTTCGTGCAGCGGGTGCGCCGCGAGGTGCAGCGCCAGTCGCCGGCCGCGCCGCTCTATCTGGCCGTCGGCTTTGGCATCAGCACCCCTGCGCTGTCGGCCCAGGTCGCCCGCATCGCCGACGGCGTCATCGTCGGCAGCGCGCTGGTCAAGCTGGCCGAGCAGGGGGATGATCCGGTCCCGACTGTGGCTGGCTTCGCGGCTGAGCTGGCGCGGGCCGCCCGCCACAGACCCGGCGTCTCGCCCGGCTGATCAGGGATTGTGACCACGATCGCCAGGGCGTCTCGCCCGGCTGATCAGGGGTTAGAACGATGACAGATTTTCAGCACCTGTACGCCGTCGAAGCGCGCGCCCTCTATCGCGCCTTGTTTGGCCGCGCCGCGCCCTCCATCCTGGTGCAGCGCTTTCTGCCGGTGATCGAGCCGCTCAACGCGACCGCCAGCCCCGCTGAGCTGGCCGAGTATTACCGCGCCATCGAGAGCGGGGCCGACCTGGAGGCGCTGGAGCTGGCCGGCCGGCTCACTGGCCGGCTGCCGCTGCTGACGCGCAAGCTGCAGGCCATGGTGGCGCTGGCCGAGACGCTGCCGGAGAACCAGCGCTTCTACGTCAACCAGCGCTCCAGTTTCGTGGCCGGCGCGGCCGCCGTGGCCTGGGCCGCGGCCCACACCGCGCGCCAGGCTGTCAGAGGCTGGCGGCTGTTGCGGGGAGGCGCGCATGGCTGAGCTGATCATCGTCGGCGCGGGCGCGGCCGCGGCCGCGGCCGCGCTGGAGCTGGTGCGGCGCGGCGAGCGGCCGGTCATGCTGGACGTAGGGCATCAGGCCGATCTCCAGACGCCGCGCGTCGAGGGCAATCTGTACCGCTACCGGGAGCAGCACGACAGCTTCGATCTGCACATCGGCGCGGACTATCGCGGGCTGGCCGGGGTATTGAGCGATGAACCCACCATCGCCAAGCTCAACGCGCCGGCCATGGCCTTTGTCACCCGCGACGCGGCCGCGCTAGGCCCGCTCAGCCAGCAGCAGTTTCAGGCCATCCAGAGCTTCGCGCTGGGCGGCCTGGGCAACGCCTGGGGCGCAGGTCTCTACCGCTGGATCTCAGCCGATCTGCAGGATTTTCCCATCGCCCTGGCCGCGTTGGAGCCCTATTTCGACATCTTGACCCGCGAGATTGGCATCAGCGGGGCCGACGACGACCTGGCCGAGTTCTTCGGCAGCGCGGCCGGCTTGCAGCCGCCGCTGGAGCTTTCCTACAACGCTCGCCGCGTCGCTCTGGCCTATCAGCGCCGCCGCCAGGCATTACGCGCCCGACGCATCTATCTGGGCCGGCCGCGGGCTGGCGTGTTGAGCGCGCCGCTGGATGGCCGCCCCGCCTGCGACTACAGCAATCTGGAGTTCTGGCAGTCGCAGCCTTTCATCTACACCCCCGCGCTCACCCTGCGCCGGCTGATCGCCGCGGGACAGATCGACTACCGGCCGGGGCTGTTGGTGCAGCGCTGGCAGGAGGAGGCCGATGGGGTCACGGTCTTCGCCCGGGAGCTGCCCAGCGGCGACAGCGTCCAGATCCGCGGCCGTCGGCTGTTGCTGGCGGCCGGCGCCATCAATACGGCCCGCATTGCCCTGCAAAGCGCGGGGGACACCGTGGCCCACCTGCCGCTGCTGGAGAACCCGGTCTTGCAGATCCCGGTGGTGTTGCCGGCCTCGCTGGGCCGCCGGCTGGACACCCACGCCTTCGGCCTGGTGCAGCTCAACCTGGTCTGGGAGTCGGCCGCCTACCAGACGATTTTGCAGGGCAGTCTGCTGGAGCTGACCGCGCCGCTGCGCGCGGAGTTCTTCGGCCGCTTCCCCCTGGCCGCGCGGGCCAATCTGGCGCTGGTGCGCCATCTGCTGCCGGCCATGCTGATGCTTCAGCTTTACTTCCCGGCCTGGGTGCAGCCGCCCTCGCGCCTGGCGCTGCTGGCCGATGGCCGTCTGCGCATCAAGGGCCACCCCTTCCCGGCCCAGCCAGCCAAATTGGCCCCGCTGCTGGCCGGTCTGCGCAGCCTGGGTCTATGGACGCACCCGGCGCTGATCCAACAGCCTGTCACCGGCCACGCCATCCACTACGCCGGCACGCTGCCCATGCGCGCCGCGCCGGGACCGTACCAGTGCCACCCGGACGGCCGGCTGCACGGCGCGGCGCGCGTCTACGTCGCCGACTCGGCCAGCTTCT
Organism: Caldilineales bacterium; assembly: GCA_021463315.1. GTDB lineage: Bacteria > Chloroflexota > Anaerolineae > JAAEKA01 > JAAEKA01 > JAAEKA01. The sequence goes on from JAJTXO010000063.1 coordinate 10,585, forward strand.
CCCAGCTTTCGGCCAAGAACATGTCGCTGGGCATGATGGCCAACGCCATGCGCATCGCCGCGGAGGCCGCTGCATGACCACCGTGCTCCTTACCGGCGCTGGCGGCTTCATCGCCCGCCGCCTGGCGCAGACGCTCAATGAAGCGGGCATGGCTGTGCTGGGCGCGTCGCACAGCGCAGCCGCGTTGCCAGGCTATGGCCGCGTTTTTCCAGCCAGCCTGGGCGAGACGCTGCTGCCGGCGCTGGCCAGCCGGCCGGTCGATGCCATCGTCCACACAGCGCTGGCGACCGGCCCGGACGCCTACCGCCTGAACGTGGAGGGTGCGAGCCGCTGGCTGGACGAGGGCCGCGCCGCGGGGGTGGGGGTGCAGATCCTGCTCAGCACGCTGTCGGCCGAGGCGGAGGCGCTGTCGGACTATGGCCGCGCCAAGTGGGCGCTGGAGCAGCGTTTCGCAGGGGCGGACGAGGTGGCGCTCCGGCTGGGCGTGGTGGTGGGCGACGGCGGCATGTATGCCCGCATGCGCAGCTCAGCCACGCGCTTGCCGGTGACGCCGCTGCTGGACGGCGGACGCCAGTTACTCTACGTGGTGGGCATCGACGCTCTGTGCGCCGTGCTGCGCGATGCCATCACCAGCAACGGCGCGGGGCTGCGCGGGCGGTCGTGGAACCTGGTGCAGCCGCAGCCGGTGACGCTGCGCGAGCTGATCGAGGCGATGCAGCGGCAGGCAGGCAGGCGTTCGCTGCTGCTCGCCGTGCCGACGAAGCCAGTGCTGGCCGGGTTGAAGCTGGCCGAGAGTGTGCCCATGATCCGGCTGCCAGTGAGCAGCAGCAACGTGCGCGGTCTCGTTCAGCAGGGCCAGCGTCGCGTCGATACGGACTGGGAGCGCTTTGGCCAGCCCGTGCAGCCGCTGGAGGCGCTGGTCGCGGCCGCACAGGCTCGCTGAGCTGGCGGGCGCCGGCCTGGACGCTCAGCTGTGGACGCCGGGCTGGTAGTCGCCAAACGCGGACTGGGCGGTGACGTTCATCCGGTTCCAACTGTTGATCGCGTTGATCGCCACCAGCAAGTCGACGAACTGCCGTTCGCTGAACTGTCTGCGCGCGTCCTCGTAGACCGCGTCGGGCACGCCGTGGTCGGCGATCAGCGTCACCGCCTCGGTCAGCGCCAGCGCGGCCCGCTCGGCGTCGCTGTAGAAAGGGGCCTCGCGCCAGGCGGTCAGGCAATAGAGCCGCTGCGGACTTTCGCCCAGGGCGATCGCGTCCTTGGTGTGGATGTCCAGGCAACGGGCGCAGTGGTTGATCTGGGAGGCGCGAATTTTGACCAGCTCGATCAGTTTGCGGTCCAGTCCGCTGGCGTGGACGTATTTCTCGAAGCTCAGCATCAGGCGGCGCGCCTCGGGCGCTACCTGGCCGAAATCAAAGCGTTGCGACATGTTTAGTTTCTCCTGGAAGGTGGTTTCGATCACACGGCGGGATGCTTCGCCGAGCCTCAGCATGACAGGGTTCGGGTTGACGCTGCGCCGGGGT
>JAJTXO010000630.1 GCA_021463315.1 Caldilineales bacterium
AGGTGATCGGCGTCTATCTGGGTGGAGCCGGCGACCCGGAAGCGCGCCACAACTTGCCGGACCGGCCGGCCTTTGCCCCCTGGCTGGCTGTGCTGCTGGTCGCGGGCGTGGCGCTGGCGTTGGCAGGGCTGCGCCGGCGCGAGCAGCGCTCCTGGACCCTGCTGCTCTGGCTGACGGTGCTTAGCCTGCTGGCCATCGCCGCGGGTGACGCCAACCCCCACTACCTGCGGCTGTTGGGCGCGCTGCCGGCCGCGCTGCTGTTGATGGCCTGGCCGCTGGCCAGCCTGCTGGCATGGAGCCGGCAGCGCAGCCGCACCCTCAGCGCCGCGCTGGCCCTGCTGGTGGTCGCCTTGATCGTGCTGGAAGGTGTGCGCACGACGCGGGACTATTTCGTGCGCTGGGCCAGGGAGACCGACCTGTACTACACCTATCAGGAGGATGTCTGGCTGCTGGGCCAGCGCATCGCGGGGACGCCCGACGGCATCGGCGTTGTGCCGGTGGACCCCACCATGCTGCCCGATTTCGCCGAGCACAGCCTGCAATACGGCTTTCCGGGCACGCCCATCCTCCAGATCCAGGTGCGTGCAGGGGAAATCGCCCGCTGGCTGGAGGAGCAACTGGGCGCAGCGGCCGGCTCCAGGGTGGTCACGCCCATCTGGCACGAAGGCCCGGAGGCCGGCGCCGACGCCCAGGGGCTGCTGGCCTTCTACCTGGCCCGCGAGAGCGCGCTGGCAAGCCGGGAAGCGCTGCGCGGCTTCGACATCCTGACCTACAGCCTGGAGCAGCCGCTCCAGTTCCAGGCTGCGGGCAACACCGCCAGCCTGAACCAGGATTTCTCCTCGACCCTGACGCTGACCGGCGTGCAGTGGGGCGCGGCCGCTCCCAACCCCGACCGCAACGCCGCGGCCGCGGCCGCAGGCACGCCGCTCTGGGCGGTTCTCACCTGGCGGCTGGAACAGCCCGCGCCGGACTTGACGGTTACGCTGGATCTGGTGGACGCCGCCGGCCATCGCCTGGGCAGCGCGGAGACGCCGCTGCTGGACGATCAACGCCGGCCGGTGAGTCAATGGACGCCGGGGACGGTGGGCCGGTCGTATCACCTGGTGGACGTGCCGCCGACTCAGTTGCCCGGCGAACTCTGGCTGGAGGCCCGCGTCTACGACAGCGCCACCCTGATGCCGCTGCTGCCGTCGGCTGGCACGCCGCGCCAGAGCGCGCCCGTGGCCAGCGCGCAGGTGACGCCTGCCTTGGCCGCCGCCGCAGTGGACGTTGAACAGCCAGTCGGGGCGACCGTTGCGCCTGGGGTCATGCTGCTGGGGCTGGATGCCTGGCCGGCCGAGATCGCGCCGGGCCAGACGCTCACCCTGCGCCTGCTGTGGCAGATCGAGCAGCCGCTGGCCACGGCGCAGCCCTTCACGATTGCGCTGGGCAACAGCAGCGTCGCGACCCCGGTCGTTCTGCCTGCCGATACGCCGGTGGGGCAGGTGGTGCATACCTTCGTCGATCTGAAGCTGCCGCCGGACCTGGCCACCGGCGATTACGATCTGAAGCTGGCTGGCGCAGATGGGGCGCGCCCTGTGGCGCTGGGACGGGTCGCCGTGGCCGGCCGGCCGCATCTGTTCGAGGCCCCGCGGCTGGCGCTGCCGCTGGAGGCGCAGTTTGGCGACGCGGTGGCGCTGCTGGGCGTGGATGTCGATGGCAACCTGGCTGGGAGGGCCGGCCAGCCGCTGACCTTCACCCTGGCCTGGCAGACACTGAACACGCCGCAAGCGAACCTGGTGCGTTTCGTCCACCTGCTGGGGCCCGATGGCCAGCTTGTCGCGCAGCAGGACACCACGCCCTGCCAGGGCGGCTGTCCGTCCCCCTCCTGGCTGCCGGGTGAGATCCTGCTGGACCGGGTGGAACTGGCGCTGCCGGCCGATCTGCCACCAGGGAGCTATACTCTGGCCGTGGGCTGGTACGACGCAGCCGCGCCAGCGCAGCGGCTGGTGGCCGTGGATGGAGCAGCACAGCCGCTGGCCGACAATGTGCTGTTTCTCCCTGAGCTTGCCGTGACACAACCGTAGGCGGCGATTGCATCGTTTCAACGCTTTACGTTTTTTGTCTCACGCAAAGGCGCAAAGGGCGGATATTGTCTCACGCAAAGGCGCAAAGGCGCAAAGGGCGGATATTGTCTCACGCAAAGGCGCAAAGGGCGCAAAGGGCGGATTTTGTCTCACGCAAAGGCGCAAAGGGCGCAAAGGGCGGATTTTTCTCACGCAAAGGCGCAAAGGGCGGATTTTATCTCACGCAAAGGCGCAAGGGGCGCAAAGGGCGGATTTTGTCTCACGCAAAGGCGCAAAGGGCGCAAAGGGCGGATATTGTCTCACGCAAAGGCGCAAAGGGCGGATTTTTTCTCACGCTAAGGCACAAAGGGCGGATTTGTTTGGTGCTCTTGGCGTCTTTGTGCGCGATCAAAGCGTGGATGGCTGGAACCAACTCACTGCGCTGGCGGCCCCAGGTATGCCACCGCCACCGTGTCCACCGCCAGCGCGCCCAGGCCGGTGTGCAACACGCGGAACTCCACGTCGTTCAGCAGCCGGTCGGTCTGGAACTCCAGGCTGAAGGTGTGAAACGGCCCCTCCCCCGTCCCTGTCATGCTGAGGGCCGCCGAAGCATCCCCCCTTCCAGTCATGCTGAGGGCCGCCGAAGTATCCCCCGTCCCAGTCATGCTGAGGGCCGCCGAAGCATCTCCCGTCCCAGTCATGCTGAGGGCCGCCGAAGTATCCCCCGTCCCTGTCATGCTGAGGGCCGCCGAAGCATCCCCCCTCCCTGTCATGCTGAGGGCCGCCGAAGCATCCCCCTCTGCATCCCCCTCTGCATCCCTCCCTGCGAATTCCGCGGCCGAAATGCCGTGTTGCACGAGCTGCCCACCCGCGGCGTGGGAGAAAACATCAACGATCGCGGCCAGTTGCTCCACCGCGGGCGCATCGGTCAGCCGCAGACGAAAATCGACGCGGTAGCGGCCAGGGATCAGGGTGGCGTAGGGGCCGGCGACCACGGCGACCGGCTCAGCCGCCGG
>JAJTXO010000631.1 GCA_021463315.1 Caldilineales bacterium
AAGGCTTTGCCTATTATGCCAACAGCCGCTTGGGGGCGTCTCATGTCCAGACCCCCTGGGTGGTGACCACTGGGGTTGCCCCGCAGAACGTCCGGGCGGCGGTTAGCCTGATGCAAGCGGAAGTTGCCCGCTTCTGTGATGAACCGATCCGTGTCGAGGAATTGGCGGATAGTCAGGCGAATTACACGGGGCGTTTGCCACTGGCGTTGGAAGGCAACGAAGGGGTAGCGACGATGATTCTGACGATGCTGAGCCATAACCTCGGTTTGGATTACCTCTATGGCTATGCCGAGCGGGTGAACGCGATCACGCCAGAGGAGGTCAGCGCGGCGGCGTGGTCGCCCCCCTCCTGCTGCGCGATCCCCTGCTGAAAGAGGGCCAGCGCCTGGGTCAACGGCGACGCTGTGGCGGTGGGCATCGCCTCCAGCGGCGCGCCCACGACCATCTCCGCCTCGTTCACCGTGGCCAGCGCGGCGAAGGCCAGCAGCGTCAGCAACAGCGGCGGCAGCAGCAGCGCCAGATAGGCCAGCGCCATGCGACGCGTGGGGAAGATCATGCCAGGGCTCCCCCGCGGCCGTAGGCCAGCGCGGGCGGCCGCAGCGCCGCCGCGGCTGGGCTGGGAGCCGGCAGCGGCGCGGCCGCGTCGCCCGCGCCGATCTGCAACTGCATCAGATGGGCGTACTGGCCGTTGCGCGCCAGCAGCTCGTCGTGGGTCCCCACCTCCAGCACCCGCCCCTGGTCCAGCACCACGATCTTGTCGGCGGTGCGCACCGTGGACAGCCGATGGGCGATGACGAACGTGGTGCGTCCAGCCTGGCCAGCGCCGGGCGCGCGGATCAGCCGCTCCAGCGCGCCCATCACCAACGCCTCGGATGCAGCGTCCAGGCTGGCGGTGGGTTCATCCAGCACCAGGATCGGCGCGTTGCGCAGCAGCGCGCGCGCGATGGCCAGGCGCTGGCGTTGTCCACCCGACAGCGTGCCCCCCCGCTCCCCCACCACCGTGTCGTAGCCCTGCGGCAGCGCCATGATGAAATCGTGGGCGTTGGCGGCCATGGCCGCGGCCAGAATCGCCTCCTCGCCGGCCGCAGAGTTGCCATAGGCGATGTTGTCGCGAATGGAGCTGGCAAAGAGCACCGTCTCCTGCGGCACGATGGCGAACTGACGCCGCAGGTCTTTGACGCGCAACTGGCGCACGTCGACGCCGTCCAGCAGCACCCGACCGCTGTTGACCTCGTAGAAGCGCATCAACAGGTTCATCAGCGTGGTCTTGCCGGAGCCAGCGCCGCCCACCAGCGCCACCACCTGGCCTGGCTGCACCTCCAGCGAAACGCCGCGCACGATGGGCTGGTCGGGGGCGCTGGGATAGGCGAAGCTGACCCCCTCGAAGCGCACCGCGCCGCGGGCGCGCTGCAGCGGCCACGCGTCCGGCGCATCGACGATCTTGATGTCCGCGTCCAGCACCTTGCCCAGCCGGTCGCCGCTGACAGCCGCCTTCTGCAGCGTCATGGAGAGCTTGCTGAAGCGGCGCAACGGCGCGTACATGTCCTTCAGGTAGGCGATGAAGATCAGCAGCGCGCCGACGCTGAACTGCCCCACCAGCATCTGCGACACGCCATACCAGAGCACGGCCGCGGTGCTGGCCGCCTGGATGAAGTCCACCACCGGGCTGAAGGAGGCCTCCCAGCGGATGGAGCGCAGGGCCGACCGCACGCGCACATGCTCATGCGCGTCGAACTGGGCCAACTGCTCCTGCTCGCGGCCAAAGGCCTTGACCTCCCGGATCGCCCCCAGCGTCTCCAGGGTCAGGTTCATGATCTCCCCCTCCTGGCTGCGCGCCTCGTGCGCGGTGGCGCGAATGTTTTGGCGAAACGCGCCATAGACCGCGAGCAACAGCGGCACATAGGCCAGCACGATCAGCGAAAAGCGCCAGTTCAGGGTGAGCATCACCAGCGCAAAGCCGGCGAACTTGATGCTGTTCACCAGCAGATCGGACATGGTGGTCACCAGCGCCACCATGATCTTGCCGGAATCCTCGGTGATGCGCTTGAGCATGTCGCCCACCCGGTTCTGGTCGTAGTATTCCAGCGGCAGGCTCTGGATATGCTCGAAGACGTGGCGGCGCAGCGCATGGGTCGAGCGCTCCTGGATCACGCCGCTGATGCTCTCATAGGCAAAGGCGGCCGCGCCCTGGGCCACGGTCACCGCCAGCAGCATCAGGCCAAAGGCGGCTGCCAGCAGGCGCGGATCGTTGCCCAGGCGGTCGGCCACCCCCAGGCCGACCGGATCGGTGAAGGGCCGGCCACCGACCACATGATCCACGATGTACTTCAGCGGCCAGGGCGCCACAATGCCCAGCAAAGCCACCAGAAAGATCAGCAGCAGGCAGAGCAGCAGCAGGCCGCGAAAGGGCAGCAGAAAGCGCAGGTAGCGGGCATCGATGTCGAGAAAGGGGATGTAGCGCACGCCAGAGCGACGCTTTCTCATGCTCTCCTGGTTCGCCATGGTCATCGATCTCTCACGCCGCCGCGGGCGCGCGGCGCTGCACCGCCGCACCCGTGAGCGCCAGCAGCGGCTCGAACAGATGCTGCACTGCCGGCCGGGACGCCACCACGCTGAGCAGACGAAACCAGGTGGCGGCCTGATAGAAGGCCAGCCGCTGCGGAAACGTGGCATCCACCACGCCCGCCGCGCCGTAGGCCGCGCAGAAACGCGCCATCGCGCCGGCAAAGCGCTGCTCGTCGCCGAACTGCTCCAGCCCCAGATAGGCCAGGTGGGCGCTGAAATTGGCCACGTCGATGGCCGGATCGCCCAGCGCCAACAGATCGAAATCGATCAGGTGCAGGGTCGGGCCGTCCACCAGCACCTGGCTGTAGTAGAAGTCGCGGTGCAGCGGAACCGTCGGCGCGGCCGGCAGCTCCGCGGCCCACGCCAGCAGCCGGGCCCGCAGGCTCTGCACCGCCGGCAGGGCGTCGGGCCGCAGCGAGGCCAGCCGGCCGGTGTAGTCAGCCAGCCCGCGCAGCTCATCCTCCAGGGTATAGCGCTGGAGCAGCGGCTGGCCA
>JAJTXO010000632.1 GCA_021463315.1 Caldilineales bacterium
ATTCGCCGCGAATCCCGGCTACAGCCTCGACTCGGGCATGCAGAAAACGGGCGGGTTGCAGAGGCAGATCAGCGATGATACAATAGCGCCAGACCTTCAAGGGATCAGAGATGCGCCAGTGGTAATGAGGTGAGCTATGGCAGTGGCATTGGCACCACCAAGAGAAAAACTGATTACAGGTAAAGAACTGCTTGCCATGGGCGACATCGGCCCATGCGAGTTGATCGACGGGAGAATCGTTCCTATGACACCAACGGGCGATGAGCACGGGACCATCGAATTCAACCTCGGCAGCGAACTTAGAACTTTTGCGCGCAAGAACAAGCTCGGTCGCGTCACCGGTGGTGAGGTTGGAATCTACATCCGACGTCGACCGGACCGAATTCGAGCTGCCGACATCGCATTCATCTCGGCCGAGCGCTCTATCAGACCGACAAAGGGTTTTCTGGAAGTCGCCCCCGACCTGGTGGTGGAGATCATGTCCCCCGACGATCGCTGGCAGACCATTCGTGAGAAGTTGACCGACTACTTCTCCATCGATGTGGCGCGAGTTTGGATCGTCGAGCCGCAGAATCGCAAAGTGCTGGTCTTTAGCTCGCCCATCGATGTGGAGGAGTACGGTGAAGGGGATATCCTGCGCGGAGAGGGTGCGCTGGAGGGATTCAGTGTTCCGGTAGCCGATCTGTTTATCGGCTGAGTGGCGCCATCTCAATAAACTGGGGAAGACTTCCGAAGTCTCGACCCCAACTTTTTGCGATGATACGCTGAGTGTGCTTTGGCGTCCGGCGTTCGATGCACTAGGGCGAGAAGAGGATGATGATGAGCAGGGCGACGAGGGCGACGGCGGCAAACTCCAGCAAAACCCGCCGGGTGACGCGGTCCAGCAAAGTCTGCCAGGTGAGGCTGACCAGCAGATAGAACAGCACCAGCAGCAGCAGGCTGGCGCTCAGCGGGCTGAGGCTGGTCAGCAGCAGGCCGAAGGCCACCTGCGCCACCACCGCGCCGACGATGAACGCGTAGAGTACCACCAGGGGGACGCGCACCTGGGAGCCGCGCAGCAACTCCAAAGCCAGCAGCATGGCAACGACCCCCAGCAGCGCGGCCCGGCCGGCCACGGGCCACGCAGGAGGGATCAGCAGGAACGACACCAGGGCCACGGTGTAGCAGACCAGGTTCAGCACAGCCCGGGCGCGGCGATAGCCGGTGGCTGTGGGGTCCAGGCTGAAATAAAGCGCTACCAACACGGTGCTCAGCAGCGCGCCCACGGCCAGCAGCAGCGCGCCCCAGTAGGGCAACGATGGCGCGCGCGGCAGCGCCATGGTGGCGATCATGGTCACCGCGATGGGCAGCGCCCAGAAGCGCACCGGCAGCCGCAGCCGGCCCTGCTGGGCCAGCGGATGGGCCTGCACCACAGCCTGCGCGCCAGAGCCAGCCAGCAAGGCCAGCAGCACGGGCAGCAGGCTGCTCGCGGCAACAGGCAGCGTCAACGTGCGCTCGCCCAAGGCCAGGCTGGCCCCGCGTCCAGGCAGGCTGATCAGCGCGCTGGCAGCCAGGGTGATGATCACCCCCCACACGGCCACGCTGATACGGTCACGAAAATCTGAGTTCATGGGGATGCCAAAAGCCAACAAATGTCGCGCCCAAAGCGCAAGCTAGACCCACACCAATCGCCGGTCGAGTAGGCCGCCGTATCGAGACCAGGAAGCCAGCGCTACAGGGGAACGGCTGTGGGCAGCCAGAAGGGGGGATCGGCGCTGGTCTGGCCCAGCCGTCGGTCTAGCGCCCAGGCCAGCACGATCTGATCTCGCCAGGGATGTTCAACCTGGCCGAAGCACATCGACTGCTCGTGCCCCTTGCCACAGGCGATAACGATGTCGCCAGGCTGGGCCAGCTCCACCGCGGCCATGATGGCGGCCGTGCGGTCGGGGATGCGCAGGAAGTTGCGGCCCTCGACCCCGCCGGCCCGGCGCGCGCCCTCGGCCATCTGCTCCAGGATCAGCTCCAGCGATTCGGTGCGGGGATCCTCGGCGGTCAAAATGCTCAGGTCGGCCAGGCGCAGCGAGGTCTCGGCCATCAGGCTGCGCTTCTGCACATCGCGCAAACCGGCGCTGCCGAAGAGGGCGATCACCCGGCCCGTGGTCATGGGGCGCACCGCCTCCAGCGCGCGCTGCAAGGAGATGGGGGTGTGGGCGAAATCGACCATGGCCGTGAAATCCTGGCCGCGCTCGATGCGCTCCATGCGGCCATCCACGCCGGGCATGGTGGCGATCGCGGCTGCCAGCCCATCCAGCGGCAGGCCCAGCGCCAGCCCCGCGGCCAGCGCGGCCAGCGCGTTGTAGACGTTGAACGACCCAGGCAGCGGCAGCTCGACCTGGACCTGCCCAGCCGGCGTGTGGGCCGTGAAGGCTGTGTGCGCCGCCTCATAGACGATGTTCACCGCGCGCAGGTCGGCCGTGCTGTCGTTCAGCCCATAGCTGAGGGCCCAGTCCGTGGGAAGCGCCCGCAAATGCGGGTACGACGCGTCGTCGGCGTTCAGCACGGCCACCTTGGGCTGCACAACACCCTGGCCCGCGCGGCCCGCTGTTGGCCAGGCCTGGGTTCCCTGCGCAGGGGCTGGTTTGTAGGCGGATCCCGCCAAGCCGCGAACGAGCAGCGCCTTGGCTGCCAGATACGCCTCCCAGGTGCCGTGATAGTCCAAATGCTCGTGGGTGACGTTGGTCACCACGGCCACGTCGAAATCGACCGCGGCGACGCGGCCCTGGTGCAGGCCGTGCGAGGTGGCTTCCAGCACCGCGGCCTGGCAGCCCGCGGCGCGCATCTGCGCCAGGTAGTGCTGCACATCGGGCGCGTCGGGCGTGGTGACGTGCAGCCCGGTGTCCAGTTCCTGCTGGCCGATGCGGGCGCCTACTGTGCTGACGAGGCCAGGCTGCAGCCCGGCCGCGTCCAGCAGGTGATAGATCAGGTTGCTGGTGGTGGTCTTGCCGTCGGTGCCGGTGACGCCGACGACGCGCAGCGACTGGCTGGGGAAGTCGTAGAAGGCCGCGGCCAGC
>JAJTXO010000633.1 GCA_021463315.1 Caldilineales bacterium
CGGGGTCGAGACTTCCGAAGTCTGCGCAGGTTTGTTCAAAACGAGCTCACAGTCCATAAGACTTCGGAAGTCTTCCCCAATCTATTGAGATGATACGCCCTTGGTAGATTGGGGAGATGGGGGGTGAAGTGGAGGGATTCGGACATTTTCGCAGGAAAAGGTGTGATAATATAGAGCATAAACAACACGCTCTGGCCGGTCTGTGACCGAGCCAGCGCCCGGCTGACGCTCTGGCCGGTCTGTGACCGAGCCAGTACCCGGAGTGAGAGATGAAATCATACAGATATCTGATCATCGGAAGCAGTATGACCGCCGACGCCGCGGTGCGCGGCATTCGTGAGCTGGACGCGGACGGCTCCATCGGCCTGATCGGCGCAGAGCCGGTGATGCCCTACAGCCGCCCGCCGCTCTCCAAGGGCCTTTGGAAGGGCCGTCCGCTGGAGAAGATCTGGCGCAACACCGACAGCTTCGGCGTCGAGTTCCACTTGGGACGCTCCGCGGTCGATCTCGACCCGGCCGGCCGGCGGGTGCGCGACGACCAGGGCGACGAATACACCTACGACAAGCTCCTGCTGGCCACCGGTGGATCGCCCGTTCGTCTGCCGCTCGGCGGCGACGACATCATCTACTACCGCACGCTTGAGGACTATCAGCGTCTGCGCGGCTTGGCCGAACAGGGCCAGCGCTTCCTCGTCATCGGCGCAGGTTTCATCGGCTCGGAAGTGGCCGCGGCGCTGACCATGCAGGGCAAGCAGGTGACCATGGTCTTCCGGGAGCACGCCATCGGAGAACGGGTCTATCCGCCCGACCTGGCCCAGTTCCTGAGCGACACCTACCGCGCCAAGGGTGTGGAGTTGGCGTCCGCCGACGAGCTGGCCAGCCTGGAGAAGCAGGACGGCCGCTTCCTGGCTCAGACCCGCAGCGGCCGCACCTTTGAGGTTGACGGCGTGGTGGCAGGGCTGGGCATCCGTCCCAACGTCCAGTTGGCGCAGGCTGCCGGTCTGCAGGTCGAGAACGGCATCGTCGTGGACGACCGCCAGCGCACCTCTGCGCCCGGCATCTTCGCGGCCGGCGACGTGGCCATGTTCCCCCACGCCGCGCTGGGCAAGCTGATGCGCGTGGAGCATGAGGACAACGCCCTGCGCATGGGCAAGCAGGCTGGGCGCAACATGGCCGGCGCCGATGAGCCCTACACCCATGCGCCCTTCTTCTATTCAGACCTGTTCGAATATGGCTACGAGGCGGTGGGCCAGTTGAGCAGCCGCATGGAGCTGGTCGCCGATTGGCAGGAGCCGTTCCAACAGGGCGTGGTGTATTACCTCGACAGCGGGCGCGTGCGCGGCGTGCTGCTGTGGAACGTATGGGGCAAGGTGGATGAGGCAGCCGCCTTGATCGCCGAAGCGGCCCCGGTCAAGGCGCACGATCTGATCGGACGAATCAAGCCTGTGTAGGGTTCACAGTGCCCCTGGAGACAAAGAGATGAGCACTCACACACCGATGGTCGCCAACATCCCTGAACTGTGGCAATGGGCCGAGTACTATTGTCCATGGTGCTATATCGCAGCCGTGCGCTTGCACAAGATCGCCCCTGAATATGCTGGGCGGGTCCGGCTGGTGGAGCGGGCCTTCCCGTTGGAGGTCTATGGCGGCGGTCCGCCCAACCGCCAGGAGCTGGAATTGGAGATCTGGCTGGCCGCGCTGCAAGAGCCGGCCGCGCTTTTCAAACCGTTCGGCAAGGAATGGCCCACCACCACCCTGCCCGCGTTCGAGGCTGCCTGGTGCGCCTTTCAGCAGGGCGAAACCGTTGGCCGTGATTTCGATCTGCGCATCCGCCGCGCCTTCTTCGCCGAGGCGCGCAACATCGGGCGGCGCGAGGTGATGCTGGAGCTGGCCAGCGAGGCCGGCCTTGACCTGGAGCGCTTCACCCGCCAGTTCGACAGCGGCGAGGCCCGCGCCGCGGTGTTGGAGGAAGGCAGGCTGGGCAAGGAGCAATTCGGCGTGCGCGGCACCCCCACCCTGATGCTGAGCGACGGAACGAGATTCCGCCATCCCATGGCCTACCCCAACATCCAGGACGATCAGATCGTCGCGGTGGGGCGGCTGCCCTGCTGCGGCGAGGGCTGCTATCAGGCCATCCGCGACATCTTCGAGGCCGCGTTGACACGAGGTTAACTATCATGAACGAACGATTGGACTACGCCAAAGCCGCGCCCGATGGGGTCGAGATCCTGGGCAAGCTGGAAGGCTACATCAGGCGAGCCGGGCTTGGCCACGATCTGGTGGAGCTGGTCAAGCTGCGCGCTTCGCAGCTTAACGGCTGCGCTTACTGTATTGACATGCACACCAAAGACGCCCGCACCTTCGGCGAGAGCGAGCAACGCCTGTACGGCTTGAGCGCCTGGCGGGAGGCGCCCTTCTACAGCGATCGCGAGCGCGCCGCGCTGGCCTGGACCGAGGCGGTGACGCTGGTCAGCGAAAGCCACGTGCCGGACGACGTCTACGCGCAGGCGCGCGACCATTTCACGGAGAAAGAACTGGTGGATCTGACGCTGGCCATCATCGCCATCAACAGTTGGAATCGGCTAGCCATCAGCTTCCGCACCCTGGCGGGCACCTATCAGCCAGACCATCCGGCTGCGAAAAAAGGTCGGTGAATGACCGATTGGCCTTCCAACGCGGTTTCCTTCGCCCTCGATCCCATTCCCCCCTTCCGGCTCGATCTCACCATCTGGGCGCTGCGCCGCCGGCCGGAGAACCGGATGGATCGTTGGGACGGGCAGACCTACCAGCGTGTGCTGCTAGTCGACGGCGCGCCGGTGGAGGTAGCGGTGACGCAGGTCAGCGCGGCGCAAATCCCGCGGCTGCGTGTGACGGTGACCGGCGCGGCCGCACCGGCTGACGTCCTGAGCCCAGTTGCCGCCACACTCCAGCGCCTGCTGGGCATTCAGATCGATCTGCAAGAGTTCTACCATGTCGGCGCCCCAGATGAGTTGCTGAGCCCTCTGGTCAGCCAGTTCCAGGGCTTCAAACCGCCGCGT
>JAJTXO010000634.1 GCA_021463315.1 Caldilineales bacterium
TAGTCCAGGTACGGCAGATTGCCGAATTTGACCGTTTTCAGGTCGTCCTGAGCGCTGGCAGGGCCGATCGCCAGCGGCAGGACCAGGCAAACCAACAACATTGCTGCGAATAATTTAGCTCTCATCAGTCTTGCCTCCTCGTTCAAGAATAAGAAGCGTACACGCGTACCTATTGAAGCTGGGTGGGCGAAACGCGCCCCTGAGATTCCAGGGCGCGGAAGTACATTCTTTTCGCGGGGCGTTCATCCCCTTAGAACGTGTTATGCGCCTGCGCCGGGCAGAGCCTCCCATCCCCCGGCTCCTTGCCCCCACAATGAGGGAAGAGGAGTCTGCTCCGTACTTTTCCTTCCCGCGCGCTGAGGGAAGGTCAGTCCGAAGGTCGGAAGGATGGAGGGATACATCGCTCATCGGCCAGCAAAGCTCAGAACACGCGCTAGCTGCGCTGATTGACCATCACATGCCCGGTGGTCGCGTCCAGCACGAGCATGATGGTCCCCATCACGACCGCGCGCGGCCCCAAATCCGACGCGACAATGCGCGGCACAAACGGAACGACGCCCTGCAGCCGGCGGATAATCGGATCGATCAGAAGGTCGGCGGATTGCGCTACGCCGCCGCCGAGCACGATGGCTTCAGGGTCGAGCAGCGCGGCGATCGCCACCAGCGCCTGGCTGAGATAGTCCACCGCCTCGTCCACCACCCGGCGCGCCCAGCTTTCGCCCTGGCGCGCGTACTCAAAGACTTCTTCAGTGGTAATGCGCCGGGCCGAGAGCGGGTGTCCCTGCGCGCTGAGCGCCTGATGCGCGCGCAGCGCAATGCCCCGGCCAGAGGCGACATCTTCAAGCGCGCCAAAACCGGCGTACTGTTTTCCGAGGTCCGCCGGGGTAGGCAGGAAATAGCCGATTTCTCCGGCGCCCTGGTTGTGCCCGCGCACCAGCTTGCCGTCGATGATGATGCCCGCGCCGATGCCGGTCCCGATGGCGATACACACCAGATTAGGCGTGTTACGCGCGATGCCAAAACCGAATTCGCCCAGCGCGGCGACGTTCACGTCGTTTTCGACGAACACCGGCGGGGCGAAACGCTCGCCGAGCAGCTCGCGCAGCGGAAGATCGCGCCAACCCAGGCTCGGCGCCCAGACTACTGTCCCCGTGCCGCTGAGCGTGACGCCTGGCGCGCCGATGCCGATACCCCGAATGCGTCCCGGCTGTGTTTCGGCGAACGCCAGCAGCTCTTCGACCGTGCTGTAGAGGCTGTCGAGCGCGCAATCCGGGCCGCCGGCCTCGTGCCAGGGCACACGGATTTCATGCAGGATCCGCCCGGTGAGGTCGGTGACGGTCCCATACAGCTTGCTGCCGCCGAGATCGATGCCGATCACGGTATGCGCAGCCCCATTGAAGTTGATCAGCGGGCGACGCCGTCCCCCGCTCGGCTCGGTGCCAGCGAAGTACACCAGGTCTTCTTCCACCAGGTCTTCGACCATGCGCATCACGGTGGGCAGGCTGAGTTCGAGACGCCGCGCGATCTCGCTGCGCGAAATGGGGCTGGCAGTGCGCACCAGGTTGAGAACTGCCGAGCGATTGAGGCGGCGCATCAGGCGCGCTGTTCCGGTCTCTCTCATAAAACGCTGCTCAAATTTCTTATCCTGCCCGGATCGCAATAGTTTCTTTCAGACTGTAACTATAAGGATATGGGAATTCTGACGGCGTGTCAACAGGCTCCCAAAACACCGTTTGAGACGTTGCCCTCAGTCCCAGCCCCTTCTTTCTGGGGAGAGAAAAAGAGGGGGCCTGAGTTTTCGGGGGGTGGTGCGCAGCGCCGAGGGAGTAGGGGTCAGGGTGAGGCTCCGTGCGCCAGAGTGAAATCGCTCACGATAACCTCTAGCATCTGACCCAATAGCTCATTATACTGAACTGATTCAAACTATTGGACTGAGAAGGATTGATAGTGCATCATGAAGAAAACAACCTCGCCAAAGGTGACTTCTCATGAGCACTATCCCTACCAGTGTAACCGAAGAACAATTCGATGAGCATATCCGACCCTTGCTGACGACCGCCAAACGAGGCTACGTATGCAAGATCGCGCTGGTCAAAGTGTTCAACTACATCCTCTATCGCTTGCATACTGGGTGTCAATGGAGCGAACTGCCGATGGCACCGTCCCGAAACGACCCCGAAAAAAAGAGCTGAGCTGGCAGGCGGTCTACTATCACTTCCAGAAATGGAGCGCCGATGGCAGCCTGCAGCGGGTTTGGGAACAGAGTATTGAGACCATTCGACCGGACCTTGATTTGGCCCACTTGAATCTGGATGGCAGTCATGCGCTGGCGAAGAAAGGCGGCGAAAGTGTCGCTTACCAGCACCGAAAGCGCGCGAAAACCTCCAACATCCTGCCGATCACGGATGCGCAAGGCTACGTGCTGGCTTCGACCGGCATGATCGCGGGCCACCATCATGATGCCTTCGACCTCAAACCGCACCTGCAAGCGGCCTTCAAGAGCATGAAGCGCTTGGGCTTGACGATTGCCGGAGCTTACTTCAACGCCGACAGCGCCTTTGATACGCTCGAAGCCCGCAAGGTTTGCTTCAATCACCATGTCATTCCCAACATTTGTGAGAACAAACGCAACCGCAAACAAACTAAACGCGGGCGCAAACGCCGGTTTGATGCGGCGGTCTACAAGCAGCGCTTCACCAGTGAACGCAGCTTTGCTTGGATTGACAAGTTTCGAGCCTTGCTCGTTCGCTATGACCGCAAGGATGCCAACTTTCTCGGTGCTCATCATCTGGCTTTTGCGCTCATTAACTTGCGACACCTGTTCGCACTCAAAGTTTGAATCAGTTCTATTTATGAGAATATCCAATTTGCAGTCTCGATGAGAAACGCTGATGACTGGCGGGAGCAAGCACGCTCAGGCCATTATAGCGGCTCGAATTGCGAGAAGTACCCGTAGATGACCAGCGCGACGACCCCACGGGGCACCAGCGCCAGCGTGGTGGTGTC
>JAJTXO010000635.1 GCA_021463315.1 Caldilineales bacterium
TCCGCAGGTGTGGACGCAGTACACCGCCACGCTGTCGGGCATCCCCGGCGGCGCCACCGGCCGCATCGCCTTCCGCTACTTCGTCACCGACGGCGGGCCTTCCGGCAACAACTCCAACTACATCGGCATCGACACAGTGGAGTTCGTCAGTGCGGGCCAGCCGGAGCCGTGCAGCGCGCTGTCGGACATGGCGTGGCTGACGCTGAGCCCGACCAGCGGGTCCAACGGCGGCGGCACCGACACCCCGGTGACGGTGACCTTCGACTCGACCGGCCTGCCCAACGGCACCTACACCGGCAACCTGTGCATCACCAGCAACGACCCTGACGCCGGCCCCGGCAACGGGACCGATCTGGTGATCGTGCCGGTGACGTTGATCGTGGGCGATCCGACCGCGGTGACGCTGGATGGCCTGAGCGCTTCGCCGCTGCCCGTGGCCGGCCTGCCTGTGGCTGCGCTGCCCGCGGCCATCGGCTTGGCCTTGGGCGCGGCCTACGCGCTGCGCCGCCGCAAGGCATAACGTTCTTTCGCCAGAGCTGCGAGGTTGCCAACAACCTCGCAGCTCTTGATCCCCACAAAGCGCGCCTGGCAGGACAAGTCTGCCAGGCGCGTTGCGTTGACTGTCCTCCTGAAACCTGATTTGACGGTTTATGGATTTTGCGCTAGAATCGCTCTGTGTTTTCTCCCCAACGACTCGCCGCCGGCTGCAGTCAGCCTGTTCCAATGTCCGTTGATCCGGCAGACGAGTCGCCCCGACAGATTGATAAGCTTGACAAGGATGTTTGGCGGCTTGGGTGGCCGGCAGGATAAAGGCCGCAATCGTTGGCGCGGACGCTTCAGTCGGCGTTGGTTGCGGCGCATGCAAAGTCGATTCGAGCCGCTGATCCGCTGCAGACGCCGGGCGCTTGAACAGTCCCTGGTGGCTTGACGTTTGCTCTGGCTGGAAGGAGGTGCAGCAGCTACTGATCCCAGTGGGCACGAAGAAGGGTGTTGTTGACGTTTTCCCAAAACGTCGTTTCTTACCGCTTGGCTTTCATAGGTCGCAAGGAGTTTGACCACATGCAACGCAAGAACTTCGTCTATCTACTGATGGTGCTCACGCTGTTGGCCGCGCTGCTGCCCTTGAGTGCGGCCGCGCAGGGCGACGGCCCATCTCCTGCCCGCGAGACGGTCGCCAACCCGGCCACGCCGACCGCCCACGATCTTAAGCTGGCCCAGAATGGCCCCGCGGCGCCCCCGGCCGCCTTCAACCCCGCGGCCGTGCTCTACGACAACGGCACGCTGGTCACCCATCCCGGCGGCGGCGCGGGCGGCGCCAATGCCAGCGCGGTGCAGACCGGCCTGGGCAACAGCACCTACGGCTTCGGCCACGCGATCAGCGCTGGTCTCCGCATGGCCGACGACTTCACCGTGCCGGCCGGCGGCTGGAACATCAGCACCATCACCTTCTACGCCTACCAGACCGGCTCGTCGACCACGACGACCATCAACAACGTCAACCTGCGCATCTGGGACGGCGTACCGGGCGTCGGCAACGTCGTCTTTGGCGATGACACCACCAACCGTCTGGCGGGCAGCAGCTTCTCCAACATCTACCGCGTGCTGGACACCGGCTTGTTGGACACCGCGCGGCCGATCATGGCCGACGTGGTGACGGTCAACACCATCCTGCCGGCCGGCACCTACTGGCTGGACTGGCAGACCGGCGGCACGCTGGCTTCCGGCCCCTGGGCCCCGCCTGTCACCATCCTGGGCCAGACCGCCAAGCCCGGCGCCAACGGCATGCAGTTCAACGCGGGCGCTTGGGGCCCGGCCATCGACACCGGCGCCAATGCGGTGCAGGACCTGCCCTTCGTCATCGAAGGCGCCTCAGCGCAGGGGCCGTCGATTTTGCTGCAGAAGACCGTCGGCACCACCCCTGGCGTCTGCGCCGGCACCAGCAACATCACCGTGCCGCAGGGAACCACGGTCTACTATTGCTACAAGGTCACCAACACCGGCACCGTGCCCTTCGGCCTGCACACCCTGACCGACAGCGTGTTGGGCAACATCTTCACCGGCGCGGCCTACAGCCTGGCCCCCGGCGCCAGCGTCGACACCATCGCACTGGGCTACAACGTCAACATGGTGGCCAACGCCAACACCACCAACGTCGGCATGTGGACCGCCTACAACGCAACGGGAGGCCAGGCCACGGCCGAGGCGACCGCCACGGTGAACGTGGTCATGCCGCGCTGCCCGGCTGGCAGCACCGAAGTCACTTTGCTGAGCCAGGACTTCGAGGGCAGCTTCCCGCCGGCTGGCTGGGTAGTGAACAACACCACCACCGGCTGCGGCGCAGGCGTGCCCGACTGGACCAACACCAACCCCGGCGCTAACTCCAACCTGACCGGCGGCACCGGCCTCTTCGCCACCGCCGACAGCGACGCCTGCGGCAGCGGTGTCAGCATGAACGCCCAGATGTGGACGCCGGTGCTGGACATGACCGGCCTGACCGACCCGCAGATCTCCTTCGCCTACGACTACAACGACCTCGCCTCGGCCGACTCCGGCGCGTTGGACGTCAGCACCGACGGCGGCGTGAGCTGGGTCAACGAGTTCACCTGGACCGTCGATGACCGCGGCCCCAAGACCTATACCAGCGGCATCGCCGGCGCCGGCGAGAACGACGTGGTGGTGCGCTGGCACTATGTGTCGGGCTGGGACTGGTGGTGGCAGGTGGACAATGTGGCGGTGACGGCCTGCGAGCCCAGCAGCGGTGGCGATCCCAACATCGACGTCGATCCGCTGAGCATGGCCAGCACCCAGGCGCCCGACGTGCAGGTGCAGCAGACGCTGACCATCAGCAACACCGGCGGCGGCACGCTGACCTGGGACATCGCCGAAGAGCCGGCGCTGATTCCGATGCAGGTCGTGGGCCCCATGGCGGGCATGGCCGCAGCCCCCAGCCGCGCGGCGCAGCAGCCCAACAGCGCGTTGACCGTCAGCGGCCCGGCCGCCGGCG
>JAJTXO010000636.1 GCA_021463315.1 Caldilineales bacterium
TCGCCCCCTTCGGGGTAGACGTCGGCCAGCATGCGCTCCAACATGGGCTGGGTGGCGCTGAAGCCAAGCTGTTTGGTGGTGGCGTCCTCCAGATGGTGGGCCTCGTCGATGATCAGGTGGCGATAGTCGGGCAGCACCCGGTTGCCCGCGGCCACATCGGAGAGCAGCAGCGCATGGTTGACGATCAGCAGATGGGCGCTGTCGGCCTGGCGGCGGTTGCGATAGAAGAAGCAGCGGCCGCCCTGGCTGGTCTCGCAGCGTTCCGCAGAGCAGCTACCGTTCTCGCTGGCCAGCCGCGCCCAGATCGCCTCCTCGCGGCCGCCCCACAGGAAGATCTCGGCCCGGTCGCCGGTGTTGGTCTGCGCCAGCCACACCAGCACCCGCGCCAACACCTTCAATTCGTCGTTGCTCAGATCGGCGCGGCTGCGCATCGCGTCCAGCCGCCGCGGGCAGAGGTAGTTGCTGCGTCCCTTGACCAGCGCCACCCGCAGCCCGCTGGCCTGGCGCGCGAACTGCTGAAAGCGGCTGTCGTCGCTGTCCGGCTGGCCGCGCAACGAATCGAAGACCGCCAGCAGATCGGGCACATCCTTGGTATAGAGCTGATCCTGCAGGTTGATGGTGTTGGTGCTGATTACCACCCGGCTGCGGTTCTGGATCGACCAGGCGATGGCGGGCAGCAGATAGGCCAGGCTTTTGCCGGTGCCGGTGCCGGCCTCGATCAGCAGATGATCGCCGTCGTTGAAGGCATTGGCCACCGCGGCCAGCATCTCCACCTGCGGCTCGCGATGTTCGTAGCCGGGCAGCATCTGGGCCAGCGGACCGCCCGGCTCCAGAAAGGCCGTCAACAAGTCCACGTCGATGGGCGCTGGCTGCTCCGCGGGCGTCAATTCAGGCTCGAATCGAGGCGCACGGCGCGCTTCGGGGCTGAGCAATGGCTCCAGCCCACCCGCCTCCAGCGCTTTTCGTTCGTAGGTCTTGAGGAAAACCGTGCGCGTGGCTGCCTTTTCGGCCTCGGCGAAGAAGGGACGCAGGCCCCAATGGCTCTGGCTGGCCAGCCGGTTGATCTCGATCAGCGTGGCCAGCGGCAGATAGCTGGCTTGCTCTTGCAGCGCGGCCAGCAACAGGGCGGTGGCCCTGGCATCGTCCAGCGCGCGGTGGGCGGTGGGCTGCGCGGCGCCGAACTCGGCCGCCAGCGCGCCCAGGCTGTAGCTGGAGCGCCCTGGCAGCACGATGCTGGCGATCTCGAAGGTGTCGAGAACCGGGTTGGCGAAGTTCAGCCCAGCCGCGGCCACGAAGCCCAGGTCGAAGCTGGCGTTGTGGGCCGCGATGGGCAGACTGCCCACGAAGCGGCGCAGCGGCTCGATAGCCTCTCGAATCGAAGGCTGGCCGATCAGGTCGCGGTCCGCGATGCCGGTGAGCTGGGTGATGACAAAGGGCAGCTTGCGGCCGGGGCTGACCAGCGTCGACCATTCGTCGACGATCTCGCCCTCGCGCAGCTTGGCGCAGCCGATCTCGATGATGGCGTCGTGCTTAGAATCGAGCCCGGTGGTCTCCAGGTCAAGGGCGACGTAGGTTTGCGACATAGTGGATCAATCCCCCAGGAGGTGGGTGCGCAGCTTGGGGCCTTCAAGGCGTAAATCAAGGCGGTTGAGAACATTGCGACCGAGGAGCACTTCGTTGCTGCGAGCATCGCCCGCGACCGAGATGACAGGCAGTACAATTCCTGCAATCTGGATATCGACCTGGTACAGGTGCATCGGGTATCTGTCACCCCACTGACTTATCAACACAACTTGATCGTAGACAGGTGCGCCAAGCGATCTGACCACCGATAGAGGGACAATCGTCATGTCGGCCCCGCTATCCAACAGGGCCAGATATGGGCCGTCCCAGTCAAATCCATCTGGGCGTGACAAGAAGATGTTCAGCGCAGGAGCGGGCGGGTTGAGTTGTCCTGAATACGGCTGTATAGTGCTCATGCTTTATCCCGGTCTGGTGTGGGTAGCATCTCAAAGGGGTGTGTTCAAAACGGGTTGGGCCTGCGTAGGACGATTTTCCAAATCGTCCGTTCGCCTAGCCGCGAGACGGACGATTTGGAAAATCGTCCTACGAGCCGGAGGGGCATCAACCAACTTTGGATGCACCTCAATCTATTGAGGTGATACCAGTTTGGGACTGCGAATCGTATATGTTTGTCTGGGATCGCTCTGCACCAGCTTTATCAAGACAGACTCGTTGCCAAATCGCTTGCGAATTCGGCTGGACAAGTCCGTCATGTCGGAATCGACGTCGACCACATCGCCATGGCGCATTGCGATGTAACGCCCGCGATACTGCGCCAGCAACTCGCTGTGCCGGCGCTCGTAGATGCGCTGTTCCCGGTCGATCTGCTCGGCCTGCCGGTCCCAGTCGCTCTGGGCTTCGCCGCGGTTGTCGGTCGACGCCGCTGGTCTAGCCACCAGAAACTGGGCGAAGTCCAGGACCGCGGCCGCGCGCGCGGCCGGCAACTGGCGTACCGTCTGCAACAGTTCCTGTTCGATGTCCAAGACATTTGCGGTCATCTTCGTGCTCCTGAACTCACCGAGTGCCTACACGCCGCCCTTGCCTGCGCGGCGTCATTATACCCGAAAAACAAGGCACAGCCAAGCGATTGGCGCTCTGCAACAATCGCCGGGCAGAGCAAGACGCCGGCTTGTGCGCGCAGGCGCTGATCTTCATGCTCCACCTGTATCCCGACTTTGACATAGCGCCCGTTCGGGGTTACACTGTCATCACAATCGATCCTGCAAGGGGAGCCGGGGAGCGCCCGGCTGAGAGGGTGGCCGATCTGCCACCGACCCTACGAACCTGACCTGGGTAATACCGGCGTAGGGATGCTGCCAATGCAATCACCACGCCGTCTGCCTGACCAGGCAGACGGCGTTTTTGCTCGGCGCATTCTGGCCACGATCGCCAGGGCGTCCCGCCCGGCTGGACCCAGCGTCCACCCCTGGCCCTGATCGC
>JAJTXO010000637.1 GCA_021463315.1 Caldilineales bacterium
AGGTGACGCTGCTGACGGAGCAGGGAGAGCGCACCTTCCCGGTGGCTGGCATCTACTACGACTACACCTCTAGCCAAGGGGTGGTGATGCTGGCCCTGCCGCTCTACCGCCAACTGTGGCAGGACAGGGCGATCAGCGGCCTGGCCCTGCGGCTGGCCGATGGGGTGGACCCTGATCAGGTGACGCAGGCCTTGCAGGACACGCTGACCCCGGTGCAGGCGCTGCAGGTGCAGCCCAATCAGGCGCTGCGCGACGAGGCGCTGGTGGTCTTCGACCGCACCTTTGCCATCACCGGCGCGCTGCAATTATTAGCCACGCTGGTGGCCTTCATCGGCGTGCTCAGCGCGCTGTTGTCGCTGATGCTGGACAAGCAGCGCGAGCTGGGCATCCTGCGCGCCGTCGGGCTGACCGGCCGGCAGCTCTGGGGCCTGGTGTCGCTGGAGACCGGGCTGATGGGCGCGGCGGCCGGCCTGCTGGCCATGCCCACCGGCTTGGCGCTGGCGCTGATTCTGGTCTACATCATCAATCGGCGCAGCTTCGGCTGGACCTTGCAGCTCCAGCTCACGCCTGAACCCTTCGTGCAGGCGCTGGTGGTAGCCGTGGTGGCCGCGCTGCTGGCCGGGCTCTACCCAGCCTATCGCATGACCAGAATGGCCGCGGCCGATGCCATGAGATTTGAGTAGCAAGCCATGTGTGGCTCTCTGGATTCATCGTTCAATCTACCGCGCCTCAACGCAGGATCAGCGGCAGCCACAGCCGCGCTGGGGTGGCGCTGGCCGTTGACGTCGCAGTGGCGCCGCCAACGGTAGTCGGATAATCCGATCCACTGCCCAGCCCGGGGACGGCCCAGTTGATCCCTGTCATGCGCTGCGTCCACGTCGCCTGGCTGTCCACTCATGTCGCCATACACTGGCCGTGCTGGAAGCAGATGGTCGATCTGTATTTGAGCGGTGCGGCTTGCCGCCGCCCGCTCCTGGCGCAAGCTCACGACCGGATGCGCAGCAGCGGCAGATAGGCCCGCGTTCGCACCTCCGGGGGAGTCATGCACTGCCAGGTGCGCCCGCCGTCGTCGGAGCGGTAATGTGAGCGGTCATAGCTTCCCGGGATGGTTGCCTGCATGAACAGCGTGTGCGGCTTGTAGGGCGGCCCCGATCCCTGGACGGCCGCCAGCGGCAGGAACACGCGATGGCCATCCTCGGTCGGCCGAACGTCACCATAGGTGGTTCTCTCTCGTGGTGAACGCCCGGCATCGGGAGCACGGCGTACAATCAAGTTGCTTGGTTGGTAATTGCTGACCAGCAAGATCCAACTCCGGCCGGCGTCGTAGCTGGCATAGAGGCCATGGATCGTTGTCGCGTAGATCGTCGGATCATCGGGATAATCCGGCGAAAACGCAACATAGCCGAGGCTGTATCCGGTGTCGGTATTACACAAAGGCCCGCCAGGAGGGAAGATCGCCCGCCAGGTGAGGCCGCCGTCCTCGCTCATGAAGAGCGAGCTCGTATTGGATACCAGCAGCAGGGTGCGGTCACGGGCGAAACCGGGCGAGATGGTGAGCTGCGGCCGCCAGTATGCCGGGCAGAGACCGTCGCCGCCCAGGCGCCAGGTCTCGCCCACGTCTTGCGAGATGATGATGTTGGAGTTGGTAATCCCGCTGTACGACAAGACCCCGACGAGGGTCTCGTCCTGGTCGAAGTTGGGCGAGATGGCCACCTGCGCCACCGCCGTCTGCGCCCAGACCTGCTGCCAGGTGGCGCCATGATCCACGCTGCGCGCTACCCCTTCTGGCAGGCCTGTGCCGACGCTGGAGTACCAGGTGCGCGGCTGGAAGAGCACCCCTGACCGCCTGGCTGTGCGCAGTGAGTAATTGTAGCAGTCAGCTTCAGCGCAAGGAGAGGATCCTTCTTGCCACCTGCTCCCGCTGTCTTCGCTCCACAAGAAATGAAACGTGGGTGGGAACCAAGTAACATTGATGACAACGTAGATAGCCAGATCTGCCTCCTGTCGCAATGAGGCGATGTCGAATTGGGTTATCCAAGGATTACGCCGGTCCTCGGAGTGGCTCAACACCTCGAACCAGGTGCGTCCATTGTCGGTGCTGCGCAGGACACCAGCGCGGAAGAGATCGCGGTACACCCAGAACATGGTCTGGTCTTCATCAAAAAAGGGAGATGGGAACACAAGATCGAAAGGATCCGTTCGCGGGCACACGGGCAAAACAGGCGGCCCTGGCTGGGCCTGCGCCGAACCCGCGCCGGCCAGCGCCAGGAGGCTGACGAATAGCATCAGGGCCGCGCCAACCGGCCAGACCCACCGCATAGGATGGACGATCATCGAATACCTCCTGCCAGCCAAGGGCGAGATGCACATGGCTGCAAGCTAGTCGGCTGACGCTGGCATGGGGTCTGTGTTGGCCCAGTACGCGCCAGGAGTGGTCAGCGCCGACGGCGAGGTTGGCGGCGCCACGGGATGAAGGTGGACGTGCGGGTTGCGCCTCCCTGCGCCAGCGCCATGAGATCAGGAACACCGCCCGATGCGCTCCAAGCCAGCAGCAGGGCCAGGCCAGCCAGCGCGGCCAGCGCTAACGCCCCCCGCCTCTTGCGCTGCTTGATCGATGGTTGGTCCATAGAACTTCCTCCTTCGCCGGACACCATGCTGGCCTGTCCCATTCAGCGACAGGCCATGCAGAAAACCACTTGCTGCGATTGTAACGGATGTTGCAATCACTGTCAAATGAGTGTGCTCGTTCTGCACCCTGAGCCGCAGGTTCAGTACTTCACGATTTCGATCGCACGCAAAGGCGCAAAGGCCGCAAAGGCCGGATTTCCTTCGCATTTTTGGCGTCCTTGCGTGCGAATCGTGAATTACTGAGGTTGAGATGGTGGCGTTGTTGGCCTTGTTCCACAGCCAAGACAAGTGTCATGCTGCACACGAGTACACCGGTTAGCTTACGCAAGACGCGCCACGCTTCCATAAATGCACCTCCTCACGGGCCGGGCGTCG
>JAJTXO010000638.1 GCA_021463315.1 Caldilineales bacterium
CTCACCATCCCCACACCCAATTCCCATATCTTCCCATGATCCCACACCCGCCACTCTCCACCGCCCGCGCCTTTCTGCTGGACGGCGACGGCGTGCTCTATCGCGGGGCTGAGCCGCTGCCGGGCGCGCGCGCGTTTATCGACGCGCTGAACGCCCGCGGGACGCCCTATCTGCTGCTGACCAACAACGCCACCCGCACGCCGCAGCAACTGGCGGCCAAGATGGCGCCGATGCAGATCGCCATCGACGCCGGCCATATCTTCACCGCGGCCCAGGCGACCACGCTCTGGCTGCAAGCCCGCTATCCGGCGGGCGCGGCGGTGCTGGCTGTGGGGGAGGATGGGCTGCGGGTGGCGCTGCGCGAGGGCGGGTTCAGGCTGGTGGAGGAGTACCAGCAGGCCGAGCTGGTGGTGGCCGGCCTGGACCGCACCATCACCTACGCCCGGCTGGCCGAGGCCGCGCTGGCCATCGGCCGCGGCTGCCCCTTCATCGCCACCAACCCGGACAAGTCGATCCCCACCGAGCGCGGCATCGAGCCGGGCGCGGGCGCGCTGATCGCCTTCCTGCAGGCGGTCACCGGCGTCACTCCGCCCATGATCGGCAAGCCTGAGGCTGATTTCTTTCAGCAGGCCATGCGCAGCCTGGGGGTGTCGCCCGACGAGACGGTGATGGTGGGCGACCGCTACGAGACCGACATCCTGGGCGCCCACAACGCGGGCATCCGCAGCGCGGCCGTACTGACCGGCATCAGCAGCGCGGCTGAATTCGCCGCCGCGGAGCCGCCCCCCACCTGGGTGTTCGAGGATCTGATCGCGCTGTTGGCGGCCTGGCAAGGCTGATTGCTGCCTGCGCACTCACCACGGGATGCTTCGGCGGCCCTCAGCATGACGTTACGGGTATTCTCAAAAAACCGGGGTCGAGACTTCCGAAGTCTTCCCCCTCTATTGAGATGATGCCGTTACGGGATGGTTTGGCGTCAGGAAGATCGTCCCGCCAGGGCCACCCACTGGATCAGCTCCATCTGTTCGGGGCGTTCGGCGTGGGAGCCGGCAGCCTCGACACGGCGCATGGCCTCGTCGGGCGGGAGCCCCAACGCCACCAGCACGCAACTGGCCACCGTGCCGGTGCGCCCAACGCCGGCTGCACAGTGCAGGAGGACGTTGACGCCGGCGCGCAGATCGGCGGCGATGCCGTTGACCAGCTTCAGAAAAGCCGCGCGGTCGCTGGGCACGCCAAAATCGACGATGGGGAACATCATCTGTTGCCAGGGGACGTTGTTGCGCTGGAGGATGCGGGCATAGTCGGGCGCCTTGCCCTCGATCTCATCCAGCGAGGTCAAACAGACCACCTGGGTGACGCCGCGCATGGCCGCGGCCTTCACCGTGGCCTGATAGGGCTCGTAGCGGCCCGGCATGCTGTGCAGATAGAGCCGGCCGCTGACGCCAGCCGGCAGGGCAACCGATCGAAACATGGGGGTGTCCTTGAGGGGTGTTATTGTGTAAGGGGTGGCGCGTCACGTAGTGAGTAACGAGTAACTCGTAACCCGTAACCCGGAATCGCGGGATGCTTTTTCGGAGATACGAGACGCGTGACAAACGATGAATGATGAATGATGAATGATGGGCATTCATCACTTATCGTTCATCATTCATCGTTCATCGTTCATCACCCATCGTTCATCGTTCATCATTCATCGTTCATCGTTCATCACTCATCGTTCACCAAGTCTGGCACACCTCAGCCCGCCACACTTCGTCCGCCTACGGCGTCAATGCGGCGCTCGACCGACAGCGGATGGCGGGTGGCGGGTCACCAACCGACGCTGACTGGAATCCATTACAGAAGTGTCGAGCAGCTAAACCCGCAACCGCAGCCACAGTGCTCCATTCCGGGTTACGAGTTACTCGTTACTCGTTACGTTCCCCATCACGCGCGCAACGCAGTGTCAACGTTGGCCTTGAGCCGCGCGATCTCGGCCTGGAGCTTTTGCTCTTCGCCGGCCAGCGCATCGAGCTGTTGCTCGCTGGCCCGCAGCTTGTCCACATAGCTGGCGCGCAGCTCCCCTTCCTTGCCGGCCGCGCTCAGCGCGGCCATGTTGCCGCGCGCCTGCTCCTGGCCCTGGTAGAGCTTCTGCCGCGCCTGCTCGATCTCGGCCAGCCGGCGCTCGTGGGCCGCGATCTGCTCCCACAGGCTGAGCAAGCCGGTCAGCCGGTCGTGGGTCTTGGCATCCAGCAGGCCGCGCGCCAGGTAGCTGTGCAGGTTCTGCGCCGACTGGCCGCGAATCTCCTCGCGCCGGCTGATCAGACGCCGCTCCACCACAGCCAGCTTCGCCTCGCCGCGGCCGGGGGTCTGCACCGCAAAGCGCAACTGTTCGGCGGTCTGCTCTTGGGGCGCGGGTGTGCTGGCCAGCTCGTAGGATGCGTTGCGGGGGTGCTCCACCAGCACGGTCATGGCCTGGGCGCTGCTGTTGTTCAGTTGATAGCGCCGCGTGCGCACATCCCATTCCTCGATCAGCAGGTAGTGGCCGCTGACGCGCAGGGCGTGCAGCTCGCGGCTGCTCTGGCTCTCCTCCTGCACCTTGATGGCCAGCTCCACCGCGTAGGGAGCCACGATCTCCCCCTCGGCCGCGGTGAGGGGCAGCACCGCCTCGCCGGCATATTGGCCGTTGTCGATCACCGTGGCCGGGCCGCGCTCCAGGGTGAGGCCGGTGCTGTTGGGCATGCGCAGCGTCGCCACCGGATGGCTGGCCAGCTTGCTGCCGTTGTAGAGCAGATCCTTGCGACAGTCCAGTCGGGCCGAGACGATGGGCGCCATGGCCGACTGGCCGCGGCCCACCGTCACCGGGGTAGCGATCTGATAGGCGAACAGCTCGCCCAGCTCGGCGCCGCTGGCCGCCACGGGGACCGCGCTGGCCAGCGCGTCGGCGCTGACGCCGCGCGGCGCGGCCGCGGGCATGGCCGCGCTGCCCAGCGCGGCCGGCGCTTCGGCCATGACGG
>JAJTXO010000639.1 GCA_021463315.1 Caldilineales bacterium
GCGACTATGGCCTCTCGCTTGTACACCGACACCCTACAGGAGGGATCGCGCTTCACGCGCGCCGGCAAGGGCGCCTTCGGCCTGATGGACTGGCGACCGGCTGGCATCGAAGCACAGGTCCACAGGATCAACCAGGCCGCGCGGGACCAACTACGCGCAAATTTGCACGCCATGCCCCCCGACCGCTTCGAGGCGCTGATCGGCGAGCTGCTGATCCAGATGGGCTTCGACGAGCGCACGGTGCAGGTCACCAAACGCAGCGGCGACGGCGGCATCGACGTGGTAGGTGTCTATCGAGCCGCCGGCCTCACCGAAGTCAACGCGGCGGTGCAGGTCAAGCGCTGGAAGGGCAACGTCCAAGCGCCGACGGTGACTTCGCTGCGCGGCTCCTTGCAGGTGCATCAGCAGGGGATCATCATCACCACCAGCGACTTCTCCAAGGGCGCGCGCGAGGAGGCGGCCGCGGCTAACAAGACACGCATCGGCCTGATCAACGGCCAGGACCTGCTGGAGTTGCTGATCCGCCACAAGGTCGGCGTCGTAGAGAAGACGCTCAAGGTCGTCAGCCTGGACGAGGAATGGTGGGGCGAGTTGGCGGGCCCGGCTACGATGGAGCCAGTTGTGACGGCGGTTGAGCCTGGCCCGGCTGCGGTGAAACTTCCCGAAGCCTCTGATGCAGAGAGCGGCAAACCCAAAGCGGCTGCCAAGAAGCCGACCGGCTTCACATTTCTGGGCCAGTCCTACCCCGTGTCCAGTTGGCGCGATCTGCTGGTAACCCTGTGCCAGATCATGGCGAAGCGACACCCCGACGACTTCGTGGACCGGGCGCTGATGGTGCGCGGCCCCCGGCGCAGGCATATCGCTGTGGCGCCGGATGGCATGATCAACCCGGTTCCCCTTGGTGTAGCCGATCTCTGGCTGGAGGCCAACCAGAGCGCAACCAGCGCACAGAGAGTGGCTGAGATGATTCTGGAGGCCTTTGAGTATGAAAGCGACGATCTGCACATCGTCAACCTGCACCCTTCCTAACGCCAGTTCACGCGTGGGCGTGCGAACTCCTCAAAGCGGTTGACAGAGCTATAGTCCACGTTTGACTCGCTACCGGGTTTGTGTTATCCTCTATAGCATATACGCTATAGAGAAACGTCCAGGAGGAACAATGTCGTGACAACAGGCAACTGGGAAGTCGAGTTCTACGAGCTCGCGTCGGGGCGCTGTCCCACCCAGGAGTTTCTCGACTCGCTGCAAGCCAAAGAACGCGTTTTCGCTCAGCGTGCTTTGGAAAGACTGGAAAGGTTTGGACCAACGCTCCGACGTCCGCACATCGATTACTTGCGTGATGATGTCTATGAGCTTCGGGTGCAAACGCCCGGTGGCCGGCTGCGATTCTTCTACTTCTTCTTCGTTGGGCATAAAATCGTCGTCACCCACGCCATCAAGAAGAAGACCGGTCCAGTGCCGCCAGCGGAGATCGACCGGGCTATCGCGCATCGAGCTGCTTATTTCGAGCGAAACGAAGGAGGATAGGCGCCATGAAACTGGCTGAGTATCGCGAACAGCTTCAGCACGATCCTGATTACCTGGCGGCTGAGGAAGAACTGCGCCCATTGCTAGACCTGGCTGACGCAGTCATTGCGTTGCGTCTGGCGCGCGGTTGGTCTCAGGCAGAGCTGGCAGAGCGGGTGGGCACCAAGCAAGCCAACATCTCGCGGTTGGAGAGCGGTCTAGCCAACCCTGGTGTCAAATTCCTGCAAAAGCTGGCTAGTGCGCTTGGCGAAACGCTCACGATCCAATTCAGTCCGACCCCAACCTTGAGCTTAGCAGCCTCCACGCAGGCCGACGACCGAGCCCCCGCTCGACACTACCCGCGCATAGAGCTGCATGCGCTGCCTGGCATCCGCGAACGCTCCGCCGAATGGCTCGTCAACCAGACCGGAGAGGCGGAGCGTGCCCTTGAAGCCAGTCAAGACAAACCCACTGGCACCGTCTGATCAAGCGTTGACGGTACGTGGTCCCCGACGCAACCACAACGTATGACCATGATCACCGAACAAGCCCTTGCGCCTGTCAATCCGACTTGACCATCTGCCATCGCTGAGCCAGAAGAAGCGCTGGAGCTATCTCCATGACCACCTGCCTCGACGCCGCCTATCCCACCCTGCGCTGCGAGGGGATCATCCTGAGCAGCTTAAACCATCCCAGTGAAGCCGTGTTGTGACAGCGATGATTGTCCCCGAGGTGGCGCTACAGGCCGGCGAACGCTGGCTGGTTTTCCGGCAACCGGTGCAGATCCTGCGGGCAGACACGCTGCCTGAGGTGCTGGACGTCGTGCGGCGGGTTGAGCAGGCCGTGGAGGTGGAGGGTTTACATGCGGCCGGCTACCTCAGCTATGAGGCCGCGCCAGCTTTCGACGGCGCGCTGCGCGTGCAGTCTGGCAGCGCGACGCCGCTGGCCTGGTTCGGTTTGTTTCATGCGCCGGACAAGGTGACCGATCTGGGCGCAGGCGGGGAGTTCAGCGTCGGGCCCTGGCAGCCGGCCATCGACCGCGGCCGCTATATCCAGGCCATCGATCAAATCAAAGGGCAGATCGCGCGGGGCAACACCTATCAGGTGAACTACACCTTTCCTTTGCACGCGCCCTTCGTGGGCGACCCATGGGGACTTTTCGTCCGCCTGGCTGGCGTGCAACGCGCCAACTATGCCGCCTACGTGGACACAGGCCGGCACGTGATCTGCTCGGCGTCGCCGGAGTTGTTCTTCCACCTGGAGGATGGCGCGCTCACCGCGCGGCCGATGAAGGGCACGGCCGCGCGCGGCCGCACGCTGGCCGAGGATGAGGCGCAGGCCGCCTGGCTGCGGGCCTCGGAGAAGAATCGGGCCGAGAACGTGATGATCGTGGACATGATCCGCAACGACATGGGGCGTGTGGCGGAATGGGGCAGCGTGGCTGCGCCCAGCCTGTTCGACGCCGAGCGCTATCCGACTCTATGGCA
>JAJTXO010000064.1 GCA_021463315.1 Caldilineales bacterium
CCGGGGTCGAGACTTCCGAAGTCTGCGCAGGTTTGTTCAAAACGAGCTCACAGTCCATAAGACTTCGGAAGTCTTCCCCAATCTATTGAGATGATACTTGAAAGTTGTGTCTGGGGGAAAGTAACGAGTAATGCGTAACCCGGAGTCGGACTGCGATCTTTGGCGTTGAGGATGCTAAGTTGCGCCTCACACCTTACGCATTACTCGTTGCTCGTTATTCCTAAGTTCCCTCGGTCCACGACGCCAGATACGTTTCTTGTTCCGGGGTCAGCACGTCGATCTGCACGCCCATGGCGGTGAGCTTCATGCGCGCGATCTCCTGATCCTGCGCTTCGGGCACTGAGTAGACTTCGTTGGCCAGCTCGTGCGCATGGGTGCGCATGTAGACCGCGCTCATGGCCTGGTTGGCGAAGCTCATGTCCATCACGCTGGCCGGGTGTCCTTCGGCCGCGGCCAGGTTGACCAAGCGGCCCTCGCCGGCCAGGTAGAGGCGCCGGCCGTCGTTCAGCACGTACTCGTCCAGTTGATGGCGCACCCGCCGCCACTCCTTGCTCATGCCCTCCAGCGCGGGGATGTTGATCTCCACGTTGAAGTGACCGGAGTTGGCCATAATGGCTCCATCCTTCATCGCCTCGAAGTGATGCTGATCGAAGACGTGGATATCGCCGGTGGCGGTGCAGAAGATGTCGCCGATGGGGGCCGCTTCCAGCATCGGCATCACGCGGAAGCCGTCCATCACCGCCTCCAGCGCCTTGAGCGGATCGATCTCGGTGACGACCACGTTGGCGCCCAGCCCCTTGGCCCGCATGGCGATGCCGCGGCTGCACCAGCCGTAGCCGCCGACCACGAAGGTCTTGCCGGCCAGCAGGATGTTGGTGGCGCGGATGATGCCATCCAGGGTGCTCTGCCCGGTGCCGTAGCGGTTGTCGAACAGGTGCTTGGTCATGGCGTCGTTGACCGCGATCACCGGATACTTCAGCGCGCCATCCTTCGCCATGGCCTTGAGGCGAATCACGCCGGTGGTGGTCTCCTCGGTGCCGCCGATGACGTACTCCAGCAGGTCGGCCCGCTCGCTGTGCAGCGTGGCCAGCAGGTCGCAGCCGTCGTCCATGGTCATGTTCGGCTTGAAGTCCAGCGCGGCGTGCAGGTGCTGGTAGTAGGTGTCGTTGTCCTCGCCCTTGATGGCGAAGACCGGCATCTCGTTGTGGGCCACCAGGGCCGCGGCCACGTCGTCCTGGGTGCTCAGCGGGTTGCTGGCGGTCAGCACCACGTCCGCGCCCCCGGTCTGCAGGACGCGCATCAGGTTGCCGGTCTCGGCGGTGACGTGCAGGCAGGCGCTCAGGCGCAGGCCCTCCAGCGGGCGCTCCTGGGCGAAGCGCTCTTCGATCAGGTTGAGCACTGGCATCTCGCGCGCCGCCCACTGCATGCGGAAGCGGCCCTGCTCGGCCAGGCTGATGTCTTTGATGTCGTAGTTCACAGATAGCACCTCTATGTTTGTATTGTTCGTCGCTGGATCAAACAGTCGACTTGTGTATACGTAACACGTAACACGTAACCCGGAAATGACCACTGCTGTGCGAGATTCCGCGTTACGTGTTACGTATCCGTCCAATTCCTTCTACAAAGGGGCAATGCACGGCAAAGCCCAGTTGTCGATACAAGTTGATGGCGGCTGGGTTGTGCTGGTTGCCCTTCTCATGGCAACGGCGCGACCCGCCGCGCGCTCAGCCAGGCGCCGCCCCTGGCCAGCAGGTAGCCGACAGTGGCGCTGATGCCCAAGGCAGCCAGGACCACGGCGCCCACCAGGGTGGGCAGGTAGTAACGCGGCCAGTTCAGCTTGAGCATGAACAGGATGACCGTGTAGTTGGCGACGAAAAAGGCCAACGGCACGCTGAGCAAGCTGACGCTGTCGCTGCGATAGGAGCGCCACAGCCGGCCGGCGCTGATGGCCAGGCCCACCAGCAGCGCAACCCAGAGCAGCGGCACGCTGGACAGGTTGGCAGCCACGGTCTGGCTGATCTCCACCGGCCTGGCGCCGCCTGTCCAGCCGGCGATGGACGCCTGGCTGTCCATGAACACATTCCAGCGCTGCACCATCAGGGGGAAGCCCAGCGGACGCACCAACTGCGCCAACTGCGGATAGCGCTGGGCGGGAATACCCTCGACCAACATGCCAAAGCGCTTGGATTGGCCGAGGAAGCCTTGCAGCTCGCTCAGCACCGCCGCCGGCTCCAGGGCGACGAAGGAGGGCCAGAAGAAGGGGTTGAGCAGGTAGACCACTACCACCGCCGCCAGTGCGAACAGGCCCAGAGCCAGCAGGCCCTGGCGCACCCGCAGCTTGCCCACCAGCAGGCAGGCGACAAGCACCAGCAGCAGCAGCAAGCCGCCGACGGCCACGCCCGAGACCTTGATCGAGGTGGCCAGCCCGGCACACACGCCGGCGACCAGTGCGGCGCGCTGGACCGTGGCGGGCCGCGCCGCCAGCCACAGCACTGCCAGGGCCAGGCACAGCAGGAAGAAAAGGTAGTGGATGTCGGTCATCGCCGACGTGGCACTGGCGACGAAGACCTGGTTGGTGAGCAGCAGGCCGGCGGCCAGCAGCCCCGTGGCCAGGTTGGCCGACAGGGCGGCCAGGGCAAAGAGGGCGGCGCAGGACAGAACGCCGAACAGCAGCGAGGCTCGCCGCGCCGCCAGCAAGATCTCGCCCGGCGGCACGCGTCCCGCGGCCTCGTTCTGCTCCAGGGTTTCATCATAGCTGTAGTACCGGTCGAAGCGCGCGCCGTCCAACTGGAGGTCGGAGTAGAGGGCGAGAGGGACGCCGATCAGCAGCTTGCCCAGTTGCGGGTTCAGGCCGCCCCACGGGCCACACGATGGGCACGCCCACTGGTCCCAGGCGAAACTGCCCTGGGCCAGCAGGTCGGCGTAGGTGTAGCCGGCGCTGATCCAGCCCGACTCGTCGCCGCGAAAGCTGGTCGCTGGCACCTTGGCCGCCAGCACGACGCTGGCCACGACGACCACCAGCAGCAGGGCTGCCCAGAACGCCAGCTTGGAGTTGCGCTTGCTACAATCGATCACGGCAACCTGTCCAAAGTGAGGTCAGGCCTGGGGGGCAGAGGTCGCTGCCAGCAGGCGCTCCAGTTGCGGCGTGTCGCCGAACTCCTGGCGATAGCGCGCCACGAAGTCGGGCAGGTCGTAGCGATGGCTCATGGTGCCGTGCTGCTCGATGACGTAGGTGGCGGCCAGGCTGGCCAGCCGGCAGGTCACTTCCCAGGGATAGCCGCGCACCAGGCCGGTCATCAGACCGGCGCGGTAGGCGTCGCCGACGCCGGTGGGCTCGACCACCTGGCCAGGGCTGGCCGCGGGAATGAGCATCTCGAAGCCGGGATGGACGACCTTCGAGCCCTTGGCGCCCAGGGTGATCACGATGGAATCGACCAATTCCAGCAGCGCGGCCTCGCTCAGCCCGCTCTTCTGGCGCACCATCTCATACTCGTACTCGTTGACTGTCAACACGCGCGCGCCCTGCATCGACTCCACCAGCACCGCGCCGTCCATGCGGGCCAACTGCTGGCTGGGATCGTAGACGAAGGCCAGGCCCAGATCGCGGCACTCCTGGGCGTATTTGCGCATGGCCTCTGGATCGTTGGGCGAGATGATCACCAGGTCGATCGGTTCGCCGTTCACCTGGCGCAGCGACAGCTCGCGCGCCCGGGCCATAGCGCCGGTGTGGAAGCTGGCGATCTGGTTGTGGTCCAGGTCGGTGATGACGTTGAAGGTGGCGGTGAACTCGTCGGCGAAGATGCCCATGGCCGAGGTGTCCACACCTTGGGTCTCCAGCCACGCCTGGTAATCGCCGAAATCCTTGCCAGCCGCGGCCAGCAGCTTGGGCCGGTTGCCCAGCAGCGCCAGGCTGTAGGCGATATTGGGGCCGCACCCGCCGCGGAAGCTCTGCTTGCTGTCCACAAGAAAGCTGACGCTCAGTTTGTTGAGATGCTCAGGCAGAATCTGCTCCCGGAAGCGGCCGGGGAAGGTCATCAGATAGTCGAAGGCTACGGAACCGGTTACGATGATGGTCATGGGATGTCTCGGAGGGGTGGATCAGTAGACAAGTAGGCAAGTAGACAAGTAGATCAGTAGGCAAGTAGGCAAGTGGATCAGTAGATCAGTAGGCAAGTAGATCGCTGGACAAGTAGACAACTGGATCAGTAAGCAAGTGGGTCGGTAGGCAAGTAGATCAGTAGGCAAGTAGACAAGTGAGTGGGCGGGCTGGGCGACCGGAGAGAAAGCGAACGAGGCAGGTGCTCCTTTGTCTACTCGCTTCCTTGTCTACTCGCTCCCTTGTCTACTCGCTCCCTTGTCTACTCGCTCCCTTGTCTACTCAATTCCTTGTCTACTTGTCTACTTCTTTGCTTGCCTCAACTCTTTTCCGCGCCAAGGCGCAGTATTCTTCGGATACGTCATAGCCGACGTAATGCCGGCCGGTTTGCACCGCGGCCACGGCCGTGGCGCCGGCGCCCATGAAGGGATCCAGCACCAGGTGGCCCGGCTGGGTGTAGAGCAGGATCAGGCGACGGGGCAGCTCCACGGGAAAGGGCGCTGGGTGGGCCACGGTCGATTCGGTGGTCATGGGCCAAATGCCCTCGCCCGGCTGGCTGAGGTACTGCCAGGCCGCTCGGGCCAACGACTCGGCGATCCATTCGTCTTCCTTGCCACGGCGGCGCGCTTCCTTGAGCTTGCCGGCCAGCTTGCGCTGCAAGGCCTCCAGGCTGCGCCCAGCTTCAGCGTCGCCAGCCGCCTCACTGACCTGCTGCGCCGCACCGTCGCCGTCCACGGTAGACCGCGCACCGCTCACCGCCAACCGATCACCCTCCTCCTCCGGCCGCCAGATGCTGCGCGTCCAGTCCACGAACTGGCCGCCGCTGATGCCGGTCTTGCCGCCGGTATCCAGGCGAAACTGCTCCTTGGAGAAGACCATGATGTACTCATGCACATCGCGCAGCACGGGGTCGGTCGAGCTGGCAAAGCTGCCCCAGGCCGTGCTGACGCCGGCGCTGGAGGCTTTGTCCCAGATGATCTCGCCGCGCATCTGCCAACCCAGGCCTTCATCGCGTGCCATACGCAGCAGCTCAGCCGTGATTAAGGCATTGAGCGGCAAATAGGGCTTGCGGTCGGTGTTGGCGACGTTGATGCACAGCCGGCCGCCCGGCGCCAATACCCGATAGCACTCACGCCATACCTGGTTCAAAAAGGCCAGGTACTCGTCCAGTGGCAGATCGTCGCTATGGGTGGCATAGGCTTTGCCGACGTTGTAGGGCGGCGAGGTAACGACCAGTTGGACGCTGGCATCAGCCACCGCATCCAACCGCCGCGCATCGCCGCAAATGATCACATCGTGGGCCATTGAGTTCTCGCTGGACGAACGTTGCTGCCTTGCATGACTCGTAACACGTAATGCGTAATGCGTAACCCAGAATCGACAACTTCGTGTGCGAGATTCCGGGGTATAGGTCATGGGCTACACCTCAACATACCCACACACACCTCGCACCCATCCGGGTTACGAATTACGGGTTACGCATTACGAATCCTCGCCGCGGCCGCCTCTTTGGCCTGCCTCAGGGGCGGATAGCAGGCGCCGTTTCTGGGGCTTACACTGGCGCCATTGAGGCAACGGATGACAAAACAGGGCCTTCACTGGTGGCAGTCTCATACCTCGCCGGAATCTCGGCAATTCGCAGGACCAATCTCAATGCCTCGTTGACTGCTTCATCCGTCGGAAATGCCTCTGAGACATCCTCAGCCAACAGCACGATGTTCTTCTTTGGTCGGCGGTCAGGCGCGTACCTGCCCTTGGCAACGACTGTCATTTTCGACAAATCATACTCGTCCTGCAATTCGTAATCGTTTGGATCAATCGGCTGCTGCATAGTACTGCTCCTCGCGTTTGGTAGCCTTGCGAGCACTGATGATACGAATCTGTCCTTCACGCTCAGTATGCGCCACCATCAGCAAACGTCCAAGGTTAGAAATGCCGATGGTGATGTATCGTTCTTCGTCCAGCGAATGCTCATCGTCAATGAACGAGATAAACGTGGGGTCGTCGAATAGGGTCGTCGCTTCTTCGAAGCCTACTTGATGCTTCTCCACATTTCTGACAGCTTTTCGCTCGTCCCAGACAAACTGAAGATCGCTCGGCAATTCTCAATCTCCTGGTCCATTCCTTCATCTATTTGGCGCTGGATGACCAGCCACTGCTCACTTCAAGATCCGTAACTCGTAATTCGTAATTCGTAACCCAGAATCGACAACTTCGTGTGCGAGATTCCGGGGTACGGGTCACGGGCTACACCTCAACATACCCACACACACCTCGCACCCATCCGGGTTACGAATTACGGGTTACGCATGACGCATCACCAAACCCACACACACCTCGCACCCATCCGGGTTACGAATTACGGGTTACGCATTACGAATCCTCGCCTCCGCCGCCTCCTTGGCCCGCCGCAG
The DNA here is from genome assembly GCA_021463315.1 of Caldilineales bacterium. Classification (GTDB taxonomy): domain Bacteria; phylum Chloroflexota; class Anaerolineae; order JAAEKA01; family JAAEKA01; genus JAAEKA01. The sequence continues at coordinate 6,511 of JAJTXO010000064.1, forward strand.
GCTCAAATCGAAGGGCGGATAGCAGATCCCCTCCTCGGTGACGATGCCGGTCAGGTAGCGGTGCGGGGTGACGTCGAAGGCGGGGTTGTAGACAGGCACGCCGTCGGGCGCGATCTGCGCGCCGTCCACCACGGCCACTTCCTCCCAGGAACGCTCCTCGATGGGGATGGCGTCGCCGGTGGGGGTGTTCAGGTCGACGGTGGAGGTGGGGGCCACGCAGTAGCAGGGGATGCCGTTCTCCTTGGCCAGCACGGCCAGCTTGTAGGTGCCGATCTTGTTGGCTGCGTCGCCGTTGGCCGCGACGCGGTCTGCGCCGAAGAGCACCACATCCACTCGTCCGGCGCGCATCAGGTGGCCGGCCGCGTTGTCCGCGATCAGATGCATGGGGATGCCCTCTTGCATCAGCTCCCAGGCGGTCAGCCGCGCGCCTTGCAGCCGCGGCCGGGTCTCGTCCACCCAGACATGGATCGGGTTGCCCTGCTCCCAGGCCGCGCGCACCACACCCAGCGCGGTGCCGTAGTCCACCGTGGCCAGCGAGCCGGTGTTGCAGTGATGCAGGATGTTGGCGCCCTGTGGCACCACGGCCGCGCCGTTGGCGCCCATGCGCCGGTTGATGGCCACGTCCTGATCGGCCAGGCGCTCGGCCTCAGCCAGCAACGCCGAGCGGATGTCGTCTACGTTGGGCAGGACCAGGCTGGCGGCCAGATCCAGCAAGCGTTGCGTGGCCCAGGTCAGGTTGACCGCGGTGGGGCGGGCGGCGTCCAATATCTGCTTGGCCGCGGCCAGGTCGATCAGCAGGCTGTCACGATCCGTGGCGGGGCTCTGTTGCGCGGCCAGCGCCATGGCATAGCCGCCGGCCGCGCCGATGGCCGGCGCGCCGCGGATCACCATATCGGTGATGGCTGCTGCCACCGCGCGATAGTCGTGATAGGACTCGATCTCGAAGCGCAAGGGCAGAATGCGCTGGTCGATCATCTGCACCTGGCCATCTTGCCACCAAATCGTACGCATCATCAACCTTCCTTGAACCACAGATTTCGGAATTCGCCGCAGACCGGGTTATGCAGTCATTCGCCTTCAAACAGCCGGCTCAGCCAACCAGCGACTTCCGGAATCTGCTCATTCGCAACCAAAAAAAACACGCTCCGAGGAGCGCGCCAGCAAAGGGCTTGCATCTCATCTCTCAGGTCGGCAAAAGGGACGCCGCCTGACGGAATTGGCACCATAGGTTGGTAGATTGGTAGATTGGTACAGGTAGATTAGGGTAGGTGAACTGGTGAGAACCGCCAATGCACCAATCTACCAATCTACCAAGTCTACCACCACACCAAACTCCTGGTTGCCGAGGCATCATCGGGCCGTTCCCTCCGCCTCTCTGGATGGGAGCTCCAGCTATGCAGTTGTACAGGCGTCGGTCAATTTAGCACAGGGCAGGGGATTTGTCAAACACATGCAAACAGCGCGTCCGGCTGCGGAATGCCGGGCTGAAATCAGCCCAGTCGGTGAAGGTTTTCCGCAGGAGGGGCGACAGGCGGCGGGCAAACGCCCTACAGATCGCGGCCCAGCAGCTCATCCAGCGTCTCGCGACGTTGGATGAGTAGCGCCGCGCCCTCTTCCACCCAGACCACGGCCGGCCGGCGCGCGGCGTTGTAGTTGCTGGCCATGCTCAACTGATAGGCTCCGCTGACCGGAACCGCCAGCAGATCGCCCGGCCGCAGCGTGGCCACATAGCCGACGCAGGCTGGCCGGTCGCAATAGGGCACCTGCGCCCGCTCCAGCCGCCGATGGTAGACCGTCTCCATCACCCCGCGGCCATAGAAGGTCAGCTCGCCGCGCGCGGGCAGCGGCGTGGCTGCATACCACGGGGGATCGATGCTCTGGGCCAGGGGGTTGAGCAGCAGGCTGAGCGTCAGCAAGACTGCAAGCACAGTGCGGGGTCCTTTCTTGTCGCCGTCGTCCACCCACTGGACGTCGGGCCATCAGGCGGCGTTCCAAGGATGCCAGAAATCGGGCGTTTTGTCAAAGCGGCTGTTGCGCTGCACCTGTTGGACGCTTGCCGAAAGCGCCCAACAGGGTAGAGGCAGTTTGACGCCGCCGCCCAAGCATGTTACAGTTAGACCAGGCGTCAGCGATCGCAGGCGCCCATGCCTGAAATGCATACCCTGCCCAGCGAGGTCCGTCATGCCAGAGTCCACGCCATCCCACGCCATGTTCGCAGGCCTGGTCTTCAACCAGCAAGACCAGCTGGCCGAGGTCGCCTACGTCGGCGGCGAGGCCCATTACGTCATTCTGGACGACGATTTTCGCCGCCATGTGGCCGCCAGCCATGTCGATCGCCAGGTGTTGCTGCGTCTGCGCGAGTTGATGGAGCCGTTCAGAGACCAGGCTGTGGTCGAGATGATGCGCATGATGGGCAAAGAAGACCTGTTCACCAAGGCCATGATCGACTCGTCGCTCAAGAACTGGGAGCAGGCGCTGGGCCAGCCGATCCCGGAAGATATGCGCGCCTGGCTGGGCATGCTGGGCTTCCGCGTCGCCGTGGACATCCATGGCGAGGTGGTCGAGATGAACCTGCCCAGTCAGATGGGCGGCGATGAGGAATAGCCCCATGAAAAAGCTCTTGCTGTTGCTTCTCTCTTTCGTCGTGGCGTTGGCTGGCGCAGTGGCCGCCGGCCTGGCCTTTCTGCGCCGCTTCCTGCCGCAGACCGAGGGCAGCGCGGCCGTGCCTGGCCTGCATGGCCCGGTGGAGATCATCCGCGATCGCTGGGGCGTGCCGCACCTCTACGCCGAGGACGAGGACGACCTTTTCTTTGCCCAGGGCTACGTCCACGCGCAGGACCGGCTGTGGCAGATGGAGCTGCAGCGACGCATGGGATCGGGCCGGCTGAGCGAGGTGCTGGGCGAGGTGACGCTGCCCGTGGACCGCTTCACGCGCACGTTGGGGCTGAACCGTGCGGCCGAGGAGGAGCTGGCCAGCCTGCCGGCCGAGACCAGCCGCGCGCTGGAGGCCTACGCGGCGGGCGTCAATGCCTGGATGCGCCAGCGCGCCGGCCAGTGGTCGCTGGAGTTCACCCTGCTGCGCTTCGCGCCGCAGCCCTGGCGCCCGGTGGACAGCCTCTACTGGTCGAAGTTCATGACCCTGGTGCTCAGCGGCAACTGGGCCAGCGAAACCCTGCGCGCCCGGCTGGCCCTCAAGCTGGGCGCGGAGCTGGCCGCCGACCTGGAGCCAGCCTACCCGGTCGACAACCCCACCGTGGTGCGCGGCCCTGGCCTGCCGCCCGGCATCGAGCCGCCGCCCAACGGCTGGCGCAGCCCGGCCGTGCTGGAGGCGCTGAAGCTGGTGGAGAGCCTGCTGCGCAGCGGCCCGCCGCCGCCCCCACCAGCCGCGCCTTCCTCCGCAGGCATCATCCGCCTCAACCTCAACCCCGGCGCCAGCAACCAGTGGGTGGTCAGCGGCGCGCGCACGGCCAGCGGCCAGCCGCTGCTGGCTAACGACACCCACATGGCGGTGGCCATGCCGTCGATCTGGTATCAGATGCATTTGGACGGCGGCCGCTACCATGTGGCTGGCGTCTCGCTGCCTGGTGTGCCTGGCGTGCTGGTGGGCCACAACCAACGCTGCGCCTGGGGCCTGACCACGGCCTGGCAAGACGCGCAGGATCTGTTCATCGAGCGCATCAACCCGGCCAACGCGGCCGAATACGAGTTTCGCGGCCAGTGGCGGCCCATTCGGACGGTGCAGGAGGTGATCGGCGTCAAGGGTCGCGCCGCGCCGGAGGTGGTCGAGGTCAAGCTGACCCACCACGGCCCCATCGTCAGCGAGCTGATGGGAGAGCGCGCACCCATGGCGCTGCGCTGGGTGGCGCAGGACCCGGCCGACATGCTGGGCGCGGTGCTGGGCTACAACCGGGCGGCCAACTGGTCAGAGTTTCGCGCCAGCCTGGCCACCTGGGCTGCCCCGGCCCACAACTTCGTCTACGCGGACGTGGAGGGGCATATCGCCTATCTGCAGGCTGGCTGGATGCCGGTGCGGGCCGCGGGCTACGGCATCGCGCCGGCGCCCGGCTGGACGGGCGAGCATGAATGGCAGCGCTTCCTGAACCTGGACGAGCTGCCGCAGACGCTGGACCCGGAGAGCGGCTGGCTGGGTGCGGCCAACAATCTGGTGGTGGACGCCAGCTATCCGCACTTCCTCAGCGCCGACCTGGAGAATCCCAGCCGCGCCACCCGCCTGGTGGAGCTGCTGACCGCGCGCGACACCGTCAGCGCGGCCGACTTTGCGGCCATGCAGCGCGACACCTATAGCGCGCAGGCGCAGCGCTTCGTGCGCCACCTGCTGCCCATCCAGCCCACCAACACGCGCGAGGCCGCGGCGCTGGACATTCTGCGCGACTGGGACTGTCACATCACGGCCGACAGCGTGGCCGCGACGCTGTACGAGACGATCCGCCTCTACGCGCTGCACGAACTGTTCGACCGCCATCTGGGCGAGCTGGCCGATGCCTACGTGGGCGTGGATCCCTCGCCGCTGGGCGACACCGGGCCATACCACGACCGCAGCTTCATGCGCCTGCTGGAGATCCTGGACGACAAGAAGGGCAGCTCGGTCTGGCTGCGCGACCCTGAGACCGGCATCCCGCAGCCGGCGCGAGAAACGCTGCACCGCGCGCTGCGCATCGCGCTGCGCGAGCTGAAGGCGCACCTGGGGCCGGATATGGCGACCTGGAACTGGGGCCGCCTGAACCACATCCACTTTGCGCACCCGCTGGGCTCGGTCAAGCCGCTGCATCTGCTCTTCAACCGCGGCCCCTATCCCATGCCCGGCGACCGCGACACGCTGCTGCGGGCCTCGGGCAAGCCGGCCTTCCCCTTCCCGCCGGTGGCTGTGGTGGATGCGCTGCGTTTCATCGCCGACCTGAGCGACTGGGATCGCTGCCAGATCATCGTGCCGGGCGGCCAGTCGGGCCACGTGGCCAGCCCCAACTACGCCGACCAGATCCCGCTGTGGCGCGAGGGGCTGATGTTGACCTTGCCCTTCAGCCGGCCGGCCGTGGAACGCAGCGCGCGCGAACGGCTGGTGCTCAGCCCGTGACGCAGCGCGACGCTGTCATGCTGACGAAGCGTCGAAGCATCCTCCGGTGACATGGACGCTGGGAGGGGATGCTTCACTGGCATTGGGTGTATCATCTCAATAGATTGGGGAAGACTTCCGAAGTCTAATGGACTGTGAGCCCGTTTTGAACAAACCTGCGCAGACTTCGGAAGTCTCGACCCCGGTTTTTTGAGATGACACCATTGGGTGCGCTGAAGGACGTTGGCCGTGTGCGGCGGCGTGTGTGCTCAGGACATGGGCGGTTGGACCCGTTCAGCATGACAGTGTGCCAGTTTCAGTAGTTCACGATTCTCACGCAAAGCCGTCAAAAATGCCAGGAATCTCTGCCCTTTGCGGTCTTTGCGCCTTTGCGTGAGACAACAATCGTGAAG
>JAJTXO010000640.1 GCA_021463315.1 Caldilineales bacterium
ACCAGTCCCCAATCTACCAATCTACCAATCTACCAATCCCCAATCTACCACCCCAGGAGTTTGATCCATGAGTGAGACTGCACACCGAGCTATTGCCATCGTCGGCGTGGGGGCGATCTTGCCTGACGCGCCCAACGCGCCGGCCTATTGGCAGAACATCAGAAACAAGCGCTACAGCATCGGCGAGACCCCGCCGGAGCGCTGGAGCGTTGCCGATTACTATGACCCCGACCCCAGCGCCCCCGACAAGAGCTACAGCAAGATCGGCGGCTGGGTGCGGGGCTTTCAGTTCGATTGGAAGAAGTACCGCATTCCCCCCCGGGTGGCCGCGGCCATGGACGAGGGCCAGCAGTGGGCTGTGACCATCGCGGCCGAGGCGCTGGCCGACTATGGCTATCCAGAGCGGCCGCTGGACACCGAGCGCACCGGCGTGATCCTGGGCACCGCCATGGGCGGCGAGCAGCACTACATCACCACCATGCGCATCCAGTTCCCGGAGTATCGCAAGGCGTTGGAGCAGGCCAGCGCGTTCTCCCAACTGCCGCCGGCCGTGCGTGAGGCGATCCTCAGCCAGTGGCATGAGCGCATGGACGCCACCCTGCCCCCCATCACCGAGGACACCATGCCGGGCGAGCTGCCCAACATCGTCTCCGGTCGGGTGGCCAACGTGCTCAACCTGCGCGGCCCCAACTTCATCACCGATGCGGCCTGCGCGTCCAGCTTTGCCGCGCTCAACGCGGCCGTGGAGCTGCTCACCTCCGGCCAGGTCGACGCGGTCATCACCGGCGGCGTGGACCGCAACATGGGCGCCAGCATCTTCGTCAAGTTCTGCAAGATCGGCGCGCTGAGCGCCACCGGCAGCCGCCCCTTCGGCGACGGCGCCGATGGCTTCGTCATGGGCGAGGGCAGCGCGGCCTTTCTGCTCAAGCGTCTGGCCGACGCGGAGCGCGACGGCGACAAGATCTACGCCGTGATCCGCGGCGTGGGCGGCTCGGCCGACGGCAAGGGCAAGGGGATCACCGCGCCCAACCCCATGGGCCAGATCCTGGCCGCGCAACGGGCCTGGGCCAACGCTGGCCTGGATCCGGCCACGGCCACCCTGGTGGAGGCCCACGGCACCAGCACCAAGGTGGGCGACGTGGTGGAGCTGGAGAGCCTGACCCAGGTCTTCGGCGCCGCGCCGCGCAGCAGCATCGCCCTGGGTTCGGCCAAGGGCAACATCGGCCATCTCAAGGCCGGCGCGGGCGCGGCTGGCCTGCTCAAGGCGGTGATGGCGCTGCACGACAAGGTGCTGCCCCCCACCCTCAACGCCGAAAAGCCCAATCCCAACGCCGACTTCAGCCACTCCCCCTTCTATCTCAGCCACGAGCTGCGCGACTGGGCGCAGACCAACGGCGCGCCGCGCCGGGCTGGCGTCAGCTCCTATGGCTTCGGCGGCACCAACTTCCACGTGGTGCTGGAGGAGTACGTGCCGGGCATGCTGGAGCCGGAGCAGGAGGGGGCAGGTTGGCAGGTAGACAAGTATACAAGTAGAGCAGGAGAGAAGGGGGGTGGCGCGGTTCCTTCCGCCTTGTCCACTCCCGCCTTGTCTACTTCTGCCTTGTCTACTCCCACCTTGTCTACTCCCACCTTGTCTACTCCCACCTTGTCCACCTCCAAAGCTCCGATCCGGGGCATTCTGGCCATTGGCGCAGCCAATCCGGTGGCGCTGAAGGACCGGTTGGACGACGTCTGGCGGCGGGCCGAGGAGGGATGGGCGCCCCCCATCGAGGCGCCCAGCCCGGCCGAGCTCAGCCAGCCGGAGCGGCTGGTGATCGACTTCGGCGATCCAGGTGAGCTGCTGGAGAAGCTGGCCAAGGCGCGCAAGGCAGCCGGCTTCGACAATCCCCAGGCCTGGAAGGCGCTGGCCGCGCAGGGCATCTTCCGCGGCAGCGGCAAGCCGGCTGGCAAGATCGCCTTCCTCTTCCCCGGCCAGGGCAGCCAGTACAGCAACATGGGCCGCGAGCTGGCCGCGCTGGAGCCGGTGGTGGCCGAGACCTTCCGCGAGGCCGACGCGGTGATGACCCCCATCCTGGGCCGCTCGCTGACCAGCTACATCTTCGTGGACAGCGCCGACCCGGCCGCCATGAAGCAGGCCGAGCGCGACCTGATGCAGACCGCCATCACCCAGCCGGCCATGCTGACCATGGACACCGCCTTCTACAAGCTGATGGGCCAGTACGGCTTCCAGCCCGACATGGTGATGGGCCACTCCCTGGGCGAGTACGGCGCGCTGATCGCAGCGGGCATCATGCCCTTCGCCCACGCGCTGGAGGCTTCGGCCGCGCGTGGCGCGGAGATGACCAAGGTCTCCATGGACGACAACGGCTGGATGGCCGCGGTCATGGCCCCCTACGACGTGATCATGCAGACGCTGAGCGAGATCGACGGCTACGTGGTGGCGGCCAACATCAACTCCTACAACCAGTGCGTGGTGGGCGGCGCCAGCAAGGCCGTGGAGCAGGCCATCGAGCGCTTCACCGCCAAGGGCTTCCAGGCCATGCGCATCCCCGTCAGCCACGCCTTCCACACCCGGATCGTCGCGCCGGCCAGCAAGCCGCTGCGCAAGGTGCTGGACCGGCTGAGCATCTCCGAGCCGGCGCTGCCGCTGGTGGCCAACGTCACCGGCGAGCTCTACCCCACCACGGTCGAGGGGATCAAGGACATCCTGGAGCTGCAGATCGCCTCGCCGGTGCAGTGGGTCCAGGGGCTGGAGACCATGTACCGCGAGGGCTGCCGCGTCTTTGTCGAGGTCGGCCCCAAGAAGGCGCTCAAGGGCTTCGTGGACGACGTGCTGGGCAGCAAGCCCGACGTGGTCTCGCTCTTCACCAACCATCCCAAGACGGGAGAGCTGGCCAGCTTCAACCAGGCGCTGTGCGGGCTGTATGCGGCTGGCTATGGCGTGCGGACGGGAGTATCACAGCGGATGGAGGACAGCGGATATCGGATGGCT
>JAJTXO010000641.1 GCA_021463315.1 Caldilineales bacterium
TAGTTCACGATTCTCACGCAAAGCCGCCAAAAATGCCAAGAATTTCTGCCCTTTGCGGTCTTTGCGCCTTTGCGTGAGACAACAATCGTGAAGTACTGAATTTGACAACACGCGAACGGTCAGCCCGCCAGCAGCATCTGCAACTGCGCCGCGGCCGTGGCCATCTGCGCGGTGCTGGCCCGCGCTGGATGCACCAGCGTCAGCAGCGTCCTCCCGCCGGCCGGCCACACCTGGCCGTGCAGCGCGCGCATCCCGGCCGGCAGCTCCCGGTCCAGCAGCGCCCTGAAGGCCCAGCGCGCGGCGAAGATTCCCAGCGTGGCGACGACCTGCGGCCGGATCGCTGCCAGCTCCGCGGCCAGGTAGGGCGCGCAGTTGGCCACCTCGACCGGTGTCGGGTTGCGGTTGCCCGGCGGATTGCAGCGCACCACGTTGGTCAGAAAGACGCCGCGCAGCCGCGGCGCATTCATGGCCGGGTCGGTCGCCTCCGACAGCCCCAGCCCCATCAGCAGCGCCTGCACCCGCCGGCCAGAGCGGTCGCCGGTGAAGGGCACGCCTGTGCGGTCGGCGCCCAGATGGCCCGGCGCCTCCCCGACGATCAGCAGCCGCGCCTGGGGATCGCCGTAGCCCTGGACGATGCACCGGCGATGGGCGGCCAGCGCGGGGCAGAGGGTGCAGGGGGCGGTCATCGGTGATCGGTCATCGGTGATCGGTGATCGGTGATCGGTCCCCCAGTCCCCAGTCCCCAGTCCCCCAGTCCCCCAGTCCCCAGTCCCCAGTCCCCAGTCCCCATAAACGGTGAGCGGTGGCAGAGCATCGTTCATTGTTCCTCATTCATCGTTTTCCGCTACGCGGCGGATGCGCCGCCGCGGCGTGGGTCGCCCACGGCGGCCAGGCCGTCTGCTGTGTGCGCGACCGCGTGCGCGCCGCCGAAGTACATGTGGCGGGTCTGCCAGCGATTGACCGCATAGCCCGCGGCCGCCAGCTCGGCGATGACCGCCGGATCGTTGCCCCCTTCCACCTGCATCACCCCCTCCTCGAAATGAATGCGCGCGGCCTCGACCGCCTGCGTCAGGGGCAGTTGGAAGGCCAGGCTGTTCAGCAGCACCTGTGCGATGGCGCTGCGGATGCGGTTGGCCCCGCCGCTGCCCACCGCCAGCACCGGCTGCCCATCCTGCAGCACCACCGTCGGCGCCATCATCGACGGGATGCGCCGCCCGGGCGGCGATCGGTGAAAGCCCTGGGGATGCAGGTCGGCCTCGCCCAGCATGTTGTTGAGCATCACCCCCGTGCCCGGCGCCATAAAGCCCGCGCCCTCGCCGCCGCTGGTGGTCAGGCTCACCACCAGGCCGTCCTCGTCCATCACTGAGATCTGCGTGGTGTTGGGCATGGCTGGCGGAACCGCATCCAGCGTCCGTTGGGCCACAGGAAGCTGCAGGAGCTCTCGCAGCGTCTGCTGCCAGCGCGCCACGGTGGCCGGGCCCAGCAGGCGGCCCGCCTGCTGGCGCGGCTGCAACTGCTGCGCCTCCAGCTCGCGCCGGGCCAGGTGGGTGACGCGCATGGCCTCAGCCAGCAGCTCCAGGTGACGCCGCGTGCCGAAGTCGCAGGGATCGAGCTGGAAACCATCCAGCAGCCGCAGCGTGAAGGTGATCAGCAGGCCGCCGCGGCTGGGGGGTGGGTTGGTCAACACGTCGAACTGGCGAAAACGGGAGGCCAGCGGCTGGTAGCGGCGCACCCGATAGCGCGTCAGATCGTCAGCCGTCAGCAGACCGCCGTGGGCGCGCTGGTCGGCCAGGATGATCTGCGCTACATCGCCGCGGTAGAAGAGCGAGGCCCCCTCGCGGCCCAGCGCCTCCAGCGTGTCGGCCAGGTTGGGCATGGTCACCAGATCGCCGGCCTGCCGCAGCCCCCCTTCCGGCCGGCCAAAGATGGCCGCGCACTCAGGCGTCAGCAGCAGGATCGGCTCGATCAGCGCGCCGATGAAGGCTTGAATCTCGCTGATCGGGCAGCCTTCCCGGGCCAGACGGATGGCCGGCTCCAGCAGCACCGGCAGCGGCAGCCGGCCGGCCTCCCTGGCCAGGCTGCACAGCCCTGCGATGTTGCCCGGCACAGCCACAGAGCCGCGGCCCACGTAGAAATGCTGGCGCGACGGGCCATAGTCGACGGTGATCTCCTGGAAGTCGATCTCCTCAGGCGCCAGCGGCTTGGTCCGCCCCAGCCCAGGGCCGGTGCTGAAGAAATCCAGCAGATGGCCGGCCCCACTGGCTGCCTGGTAGACCAAAGCGAAGCCGCCGCCGCCCGCGGCCGACAGGGTGTATTCGCTGACGAAGGAGGCAAAGGTCGCGGCCACGGCTGCGTCCACCGCGTTGCCGCCCTGGGCCAGCATCTGCGCGCCTGCGGCCGCAGTCAGGGGGTGTCCGGCGGCAATCGCGCCCCGCTTGGGTGAGAAGTGTTGGGTCATAGCTCTGCAATCACCTGGCCGATGCCGGCCGTGTCGTAGCCGCCCAGCGCGTCCACGGTGGCTGCGAATTCCTGGGAGCGAATCACAGCCAGCAGCGGCGCCAGCAGCTCGTCGTAGTAGAAACGCCGCGGGATCACCAGATCGTACTGCTCGTTGAACAGCGGCACGAAATCCAGGTGCAGGGCGCGCGCGGCGGCCAGAATGCCCAGCCCGCAGCCGGCCGCGCCGGAAGCCACGGCCGCGGCCACGGCCAGATGGGTGTACTCCTGGCGCTCGTAGCCCTGCACCTGGCGGCGCTTGATGCCCAGCTTGGCCAGCTCGTAGTCCAGCAGCACGCGCGTACCTGCGCCGCGCTGGCGGTTGATGAAGCTCACATCGGGCCGGGCCAGATCCAGCAGGCTGGCGATGCCCTGCGGGTTGCTGGGGGGCACGATCAGCCCCTGCACACGGCCGACGAAGCGCAGCAGCACCACGCCGTCGGGATGGCCGCGCTCCCGGCTCAGCCCCAGCTCGTGGATGGTCTGGACGTT
>JAJTXO010000642.1 GCA_021463315.1 Caldilineales bacterium
GGAACCGGACTCCGGACTCCCTCTCCCCCTGGGAGAGGGCCGGGGTGAGGGCCTGCTCCCACCGTCAACTCCACCCCAAGCACCGCTTTGATCCCTGCCGCTTCGGCGGCGCGGCGGAAGGCTGCTGCTCCGTACAGCGCGTCGTGATCGGTCAGCGCCAGCGCGGGCATCTCCAGCTCGGCCGCGCGCGCGATCAGCGCCTCCGGCGACGAGACGCCGTCCAGCAGGGAGAACCAGGAGTGGCAGTGCAGTTCTGCATACATGGGCGGGATTGTCAGAAATACCGGAATTCGTTACAATCGGTTCTTGCAGCGACGCGTTCTTCGCTTGTTGCTGCCAGATTAGCCAGGTTCAAGGAGAAAACCCAATCATGACAGCCAAAGCTGATTTCACCGCCGCCGAGTGGGAGCGACTGCTCGAGGCGCCAGTTATTGCCGGTATGTATATCTCCATGTCCAGCCCAAGTGTGCTGGGTTCCATCGGCGAGTCCATGGCCATCGCCAAGACCTTTGCAGCCAGCCTGCAGCAGGCGGCCGGCAATGAGCTACTGACCGCGCTGTTGGCTGATTTTCAGAACAAGGAGACAGCCCAACTGGCCAAGCCGCACTTCGACACCAAGGATCCGGTGCAACTGAAACAGGAGATGACCAGCCGGTTGCAGATGGCGGTCGATCTGCTGAACCAGAAAGCCACGCCGGAGGAGGCGCAGGCCATCAGGCAATGGCTTTATCAGGTGGCTACGAACGTGGCCACAGCCACCAAGGAAGGCGGCTTTCTGGGCTTCGGAGCTGTGCGTGTCAGCGATGCCGAGAAGGCGGCGCTGGTGGAACTGGCGGGTGTCTTCGGCGTGGAACCCACGATGCCGACCGAGTAAGCCCGGAGCTGTATCTTGTCCACACCGCCCGCGCCGCGCGCGGGCGGTTTTTTTAGTCATACACCCGCTCCAACAGCCAGCAGCCAGCCAGCAGATCGTGATAGAGCACACACAGCAGCGCGTCGCCGGTCTCCACCTGGAAATAATGCCGCCAGAGCTCCTCGCGCCACCATTCGTCGCGAATCACCCACTGCTCGGCGATGGCCCGCACGGCATGCCGCCGCTGCTGCCAGCGAAAAGCCAGCGGCAGCCCGTCGGCGGCCTCAACCTCGATAGGAACGCCTTCCGGCCAGAGTTGGGTCATGGGGGGAGGGGAGAAGGCAGAAGGCAGAAGGCAGAAGTCAGAAGTCAGAAGTCAGAAGTCAGAAGTCAGAAGGCAGAAGGCAGAAGGCAGAGGGCAGAGGGCAGAAGGCAGAGGGCGGAGGCAGAGGGCGGAGGCAATATCATCCTGTCACCTTGTCACCCAATCCATCCTCACATGCTGCCGTCCGGCCAGCGGGTGCTCCGGCGCGACGAGGGCGCTGCGCTGGAAGCAGTTGGGGCCGTAGCGCGCGGCCAGACGGCGCAGGTGCGCCTCGGCGGCCTGCTCCTGCGGGCTATCCCACAGGCTGAGCTGCTGCAGCGACGGCGCGCTGAGATCGCTGAGGGTGACTGCCAGCGCCTCGACGCGGTCGCTGTAGGACAGGGCGCGCAGCAGGACTTCGGCCAGCCGCTGTAGCCGCTGGGCGTCGGCCGTAGCCTCGGCCAGGACGCGCTGCGCGGCCAAGGTCGCGCCGTCGGCGCATTGCACCTCCAGTGCCAGCCGGCCGGCGCGCAGCCAGGCTGCAGCGATGCGCTGGCAGAGCGGAGCCATCAGCCGGCCGGCCGCGGCCAGCAGCGTTTCCAGGTTGTCCAGCGGCGGCTCGAACTGCTGGCTGGCCTGCTCGCAGCGCTCCCCGCGGCCAGGGATCAGGGGGCGATCGTCCAGACCGCGCGCCAGCCGGTGGGCCCGCTGCCCTTCCCAGCCGAATTGGGCCAGCGCCGCGGCCGGCGGCAGCCGGGCAAACTGGCCCAGCCGGCGCAGACCGAACAGCGCCAACCGGCGCTGCACCTCCTCGCTCACCGGCAGCACGCTCACCGGAAAGCCGTCCAGAAAGGCGCGCTCTGTGCCGGCTGTCAACACCAGCACGCGGCTGGGGCCGATGCTCAGCGCGGCCGCTTCGGCGCTGAACTTGTTGACCGCCACCCCCGCGGTGCTGGGCAGACGCAGCGCACGGTCGATAGCCTCGCATTGGCCGTGACAGAGGGTCAGCGCCTCGGCGTCTCTTCCCTCCAGGCCGTGCAGGTCTACATACAGCCCGCCCGGCTGGGCCTGCTCCACCAGCGGCATCTGGCTGTGAAGCAGCTCGAAAAGCGCGGCCGCGGCCGTGCGATAGAGGTCCAGCCGGGGCGGCAGGAAAGTCGCCTCAGGACAGAGATGCTCGGCGCGGCTCACCGCCATGCCCGGCCGCACGCCCGCGGCCAGCGCCTCGCGGGAGCAGTCCAGCACGCCCGCGCCTGCGCGCAGCGCATCGTCGGCTATCACCACCGGCAGGCTGGCCAGGCGGGGGCGCTGGCGGCGCTCCACGGCTATCGGCAGATGCGGCGTCACCAGATAGGCGATGCGCGCCGCGGGGCTACTGGCTGGCCAGGTGGACGCCGTTGAAGGTGACATGGACGGTGGTCTCCTGGCCGGGCGCGGCCCAGCGATGGCGCAACACGGCCAGGCGCGCGCTGTAGCCGGCGATGCGCTGGCCGTCGCGCTGCCAGTGGCCGCGCTGCACAGCCAGGCGCACGGCCGCGGCCTGGTCCAGGGCAAAGCCGGGCGGGTAGTGGCCGGAGAAGTCGCTGGCCGCGGGGTCGGGCGCGGTCAGAAAGAGCAGGGCGGTGGGCTGGTCCAGCAGCGCCTGGCGCAGGCGGCGCAGCGCGGCCGCCGCGGCGCTGGCTGGCGGTGCGGAAGCCAACAGATCGTCACTGGAGTCGAAGACCAGCAGGCCGAAGCGGCCGCCGGCCGCCAGATCACAGACCAGATCCAACGCCTGGCTGGGGCTGGATGGCGCGGCCAGGGTCAGACGGGCCA
>JAJTXO010000643.1 GCA_021463315.1 Caldilineales bacterium
CCGGGGGCGAGACTTCCGAAGTCTGCGCAGGTTTGTTCAAAACGAGCTCACAGTCCATAAGACTTCGGAAGTCTTCCCCAATCTATTGAGATGATACACCTATTGTACCGCAAGTCCGTTTTGGGTGCAATGATCGCTTCAGTCATGGGCGATGGTTCCTTGACGGCGCCGGGCAATGGGCGTATCATGCCCGCATCCTACAACCCCACGAGGTGAGCGCCATGTGCAGGAATATCAGAACGTTGTACAACTTCGAGCCGCCGGCCACCGAGGAGGAGATTCGGGCCGCGGCGTTGCAGTTCGTGCGCAAGATCAGCGGGTACAACGCGCCGTCGGTCGTCAACCAGGCGGCCTTCAACCGCGCGGTCGACGAGATCAGCCGCGCGGCGACCACCTTGTTGGGATCGCTGGCAACCACGGCCTCCCCCAAGGATCGTGACGTCGAAGCTGCCAAGGCCCGCGCCCGCGCGCTGCGCCGATAGGCCAGCGAGATCAAAATGAAACCGCCCTCAGAGACGAAACTCGGAGGGCGGTTCTGCTAAGGTGGCCCATACGGGACTCGAACCCGTGTCTCAGCCTTGAGAGGGCTACATCCTGGGCCTCTAGACGAATGGGCCTTAGCGTCTGGCATTTTAGCCCGCGGCGCGGGGTTTGTCAAATTTGCGAAGATGCAGGGGTGAGGCTCTAAGTTTTGCGGAGACCTCTGGAGGCTTCGCGCCGCTCTTTCGCGAGACAGAGACCCGATCTAGCCGGAACTTTGCCACAATCGATTGCGCGGTTAACCAGTTTCACTGGCAAGGGGACCCGAGCCAAATAGCTACAACGTCAGCGCAGGATCAACGGCAGCCACAGCCGAGACGGGGTCGCGGTGGCCGTTGGCGTCGCAGTGGCGCTGGGGGTGGCCGTGGGCGTCCATGTGCCGGTGGGCGTCGCGGTCGCCGTCGCGGTAGCGGTCGGTGTGGCCGTCGGCGTCGCAGTTGCAGTTGCCGTCGCCGTGGCGGTCGGGCTGGCCGTCGGCGTGGACGTGTGCGTCGGCGTGGGTTCTCCGCCGCCGCTGGCCACTACCTCGCTGTACTCGCTGATCACCGTGTTCGGCTGCGGGGCATAGCAATCGCCGTAATTGGGACTGCCGCCGTGCGGTTCTGTGACCGTGCGCAAACGGAAATAGTAGGGCGTGGCGTGCGGCGGCAACGTCACCGTGGCTGAACTCACCGTCTTGTCCGCGGTCTGGCCGTACACTGTGAACGGCCCACCTGGAGCCACGGCATAGCTGATCTCGTAGTAGCCCGTGTGCTCGGTGTAGGCAATGGGCGTCCAGTTCAGGACAATCGGCGCGCCGTTGCTGCTGCCGGCCACCGTCAGGTTGGCGGGCGCCACGGTCTGGGTCAGATACCAGTACCAATGCGGATAGACGACCGGATCGTATCCCGTGAGCGCATTGAAATCAAGGGAACCCCAATGGATGACGCGGGACACTGCGTAGGGCAAATCGCCTGACAGCATGTTGCAGCCGATGTTGACGCCGGACGCATCGGTGAGCTGACCCAGCCCCACCGGCACTGGGCCGCTCAGATGGTTGCCGGCGAGATTGAGATAGCCGGTGTTGGGCTGAGGCGGGCGGCTGGCGTCGGGTAACAGTGGCACGGTGGGCGAGAGTATGTTCCTGATATCGTGCAGCGCCGGTGCATGGCTACACCAGCCGATACGCTTCAGATTGCCCAACTCGTGCGGAATAGTACCAGTCAACTGGTTGCTGCTCAGATCGAGATCACACAGGTTGGTCAGTTGGCCAAGGCTTGGAGGGATAGAGCCGCTCAACTGGTTGTTTTGCAACTTCAGGAAAATCAACCCACTCATGCTGCCGAGTTCAGCCGGGATGGGGCCGCTCAACTGATTACTATACAATAGAAGACGATCAAGGTTGACCAGTTTCCCCAGTTCGCGGGGAATGGGGCCGGTTAGCTGGTTGTAATGTAGAAACAGCCCCTCGAGATTCGCGAGATTGCCAAGTGTGGCCGGGATAGGGCCGCTAAACCCATTGCCAGTGAGGCGCAATTCTCGTAATTGCTGAAGGTTGCCGATTTCGGAAGGAATTGATCCTGTGATCCCAGAGAAAGGCAGGCTTAGTACTTGTAAGTGGGCTAGATCTCCAATTTCTGGTGGAAGTGCTCCTTGGAGATAATTCCATTCTAGTTCTACTTGCGTCACATGGCCTTCGTTGCACGTTAGCCCGTGCCATGTGCAGGGCGTATTGGTTTGCAGCCAGCCACTATGGTTGAGCCAGTTATTACCGTTGGTGCTAGTGTAGAAAGCCACCAACGCATCACATTCCTGCTGCGGGATCTCTGTGACTGCAGCGCAGTCGAAGGTTACCAACCCTTGCGCCTGCGCAGGAAAGGACAGAGAGGGTGTATCTACCCCGATCAGGTTGAGAGCCAGCAGCGCGCCCATTCCTAGTCGTATCATTCTTTGCTGTATCATGATCCATCTCCTCGTCGTTCTGTCGCTCATCCCTTAACGGTACCACACAGTCAGTTGAGGCGTTTGCGCCGCAGTACATGGGGATACGCCGCGCTCGCTGCAGAAATCGTAGATCACGTAGCCGGCAGCCGACGCCTGGCGCAAGAGCAAGCCGTAGTTTTGGCTGGGATTGTCCACCCGCAAATCAGCGGTTGCAATGGCTGTGGTCCCGCTCCAACCCCCTGCCACCAGGACGCGTCCATCGGTCAACAACGTGGCGCTGTGAGAATTCTGCGCAGAACTCGCCGATGCCACGATGACGTCCCCTTCGTCAGCTTCGGTCGATGTCAGGGCGAGAAGCGCCACCAGCGCCATGAGCAAAGCCGTCAACAAGAGGACGTGAACGCCTCGTCGCCGATAGATAGGGACTTGCCCCCGTTGCTTCGAGACGGGGGAGGGGGGCGGTCTCAGAAAAACCGTGGCTATTTGCGGTTG
>JAJTXO010000644.1 GCA_021463315.1 Caldilineales bacterium
CCGGCGGGCCTGCATCACCCAACGGGCCTGCATCGCCCAACGGGCCTGCATCGCCCGGCGGGCCTCTGCTCCATAGCCGGAGCTGGCGCCTGCCCTTTGTGAGACGCGACGCGCGGTGGTGGTCGCGAAACTTGTGTTCGTTTTGTGATCTAGATCATACCTGTTTTCTGAGAGTTGTGACACAATAGCGTTGACACTGGGCGGCTTTGGTGCTATACTTCCGCTCGTTCCGCCGCCCGAATCAAGCATGTCAGGAGTTACTCAATGACTGAGTCGACGATTCTCACCTCCCCTCAACTGGACGCCAAGCCGGCTAATCGCAATATCAAGTTCATCATCGGCGCCGTGGTCATCTTCACGGCCATCGGTTTTCTGGTTTTCAACGCCATGAGCAGCGCGGGCGCGTACTACATGACCGTGCCTGAGCTGGCCGAGCAGTCCGATGCCTATATCGGCAAGAACGTGCGTGTCAGCGGCGCAGTGGTGGATGGGAGCGTGGACTATAACTCACCGGAGCTGATTCTTCGCTTCAGCATCGGCGACGAAACCAGCCAGTTGCCCATCTACTTCCATGGCCCGCGGCCCGACAACTTCGTGCGCGCGGCCGAGGCGATCGTCGAGGGCAAGCTGGGCGAAGATGGCGTGCTCTACGCCAATTCGTTGCTGCTCAAGTGCCCCTCGCGCTACGAGGAGCATGGCGGTGAGACCAAGCCGACCGACTACGAAGAGATCCAGGTCGAGTCGATTGGCTAGGAGGCGTTGGCTCGCCGGCAGATACGAACAGGTTGATTTCGGCACGGCTGCCTACTCGATCAACTCGTTTGCTCACGCCGGTTGAATAGCTACGACTGTGGTAGTTTCGTACGCGGTCGCTCGTGCCAGGGGCGGGCGACCGCTTTTCTTGTCCAGGTCGCATGACTGATCAATCGAATTTCCGCGCAACCGGGCGCGCCCGACCGCAGGCCGCCTTCCGCCGGGGGAGTTGTTCGCTGCTTGTCGCCGCAGCGCAACACCGAATGCTGCTGGCTTTTTGGGGCCTGCTGGCTGGGCTGACCCTGCTGCTGGCGCTCACCAGCGCGTCCGCGGCCGCCGGCCCCAGCCAGCAGATTCCCAGCGATCCCCCCTCGGCCAGCCGCGGGCAGGCGCTCTACCAGGAAAACTGCGCACCCTGCCACGGCGCCACCGGCCTGGGCGACGGCGCCACCGCGGCCGAGCTGCCCAACGGCGCCACCGTCCTGGCCGATCCTGCCATTGCCCGCCAGGCCATCCCCGCCGACTGGTTCCAGATCACCAAGGAGGGGCGCATGGATCTGATGATGCCCCCCTGGAAGAACCGGCTCAGCGACCAGCAGATCTGGGACGTGACGGCCTATGCGCTCACTTTGCACAGCAGCCAGGCGCAGCTTGACCAGGGCGAGGCGGTGTGGGGCCAGCAGTGCGCGGCCTGCCACGGCCCCGGCGGCGCAGGCGATGGCCCGCAGGCGCTGGCCGACGGCCTGGCCATGCCCAATCTGGCCGATCCGGCTGTCACCGCCGGCCGCTCGCTGGACGACTGGCACGGCCTGATCAGCGCCGGCCAGGGAGAGATGCCAGCCTTCGCAGGCGTCCTGTCTGACGAGGAGATCTGGGCCGCGGCAACCTATGCCCGCAGCTTCAGCTTTGCGCCGGCCATCGCGGCGGCCGCGCCGCAGGGCGCGGGCGTGCTGAGCGGCCAACTGCTGAATGGAACCACCGGCCAGCCGGTGCAGGCCGTGGTTACGCTGAACGTCTTCGACAATTTCGAGGCGCTGCAGGCCCAAGAGGTGCAGAGCGGCGCCGACGGCATGTTTAGCTTTGCCGATCTGCCCACCGGCGCTCAGTATGCCTTCCTGCTCAGCACCACCTACGGCGATGCCCGCTTCGGCAGCGACATCGTGCGCTTCACCGAGGGCCAAACCACCCTCGACGTGCCGCTGCAGGTCTACGACGCCAGCGCGACGCCGGGCGAGATCACCGTCAGCCTGGCGCAGTGGTTCGTCGATGTGCATCAGGGTGCGTTGCTGATCGGCGAGCTCTATCGCATCGACCACGCCAGCGACACGGTCTATACCGGCAGCCAGGAGATCGAGCCGGGCAAGATGGCGGTTCTGCGTTTCAACCTGCCGGCGGGTGTCACATCGCTGGCCCTGGATGGGGGCGAGATCGGCGGGCGCTTCCTGCGCACGGCCGATGGCCTGGTCGACACCCAGCCGCTGCCGCCCGGCGGCACCCAGATCCTGATGCGCTACCTGCTGCCCCTCAGCGGCGACCAGGCCGAGCTGGCCCACAGCGTGCCCTACCCCATCGATCGCCTGAACGTGATGGTGGTGGATGGACCTGAGGTGACCACTGACTTGCAGAGCCTGGGCCCGCAGACGGTGTCCGAACAGCAATGGAACAGCTTCGAGGGTGTTGACCTGCCGGCCGACGAGCCGATCAGCCTGCGGCTGGCGGACCTGAGCGCGGTGGCAGCCGCGCCGGCCGCGGCGCCGACCCCAGCCAGATCCAACACCTCCCAGGCAGTGATCTCCTTCAACCCCGGCCTGCTGATCGGCGTTGGCGTGGCCGCGCTGCTGGCTGCGCTGGCTCTGCTGCTGGCCTATCTGCTGCGGCGGCCGGCCGAGGCCGCGCAGCAACCGGCCCTGGTCGCGTCCGCGGCTGCTCTGGATCCCGCGGCTGAGCGGCAGCGCCTGGCCGCGGCCATCGCCCAGTTGGATGACCTGTACGCGGCCGGCGAGATCGGCGCTGACAGCTATCAGCGCACTCGGGCGGCGCAGAAGCGCAGCCTGCTGCTGGTGGCAGCCGGAACACGGTCGGAGACCGCCCCCGGCGCTGAAGGCTCCGGCGACCAGGCGAGCGGGGAGCGCGCCGAGCAGTGATCCACGTCAGCAAGCTCGTCAAAGCCTTTGGCCGCCGCCCGGTGCTGCGCGGCG
>JAJTXO010000645.1 GCA_021463315.1 Caldilineales bacterium
GGACCTCAGCATGACAGGGAGGAGGGATGCTTCGGCGGACCTCAGCATGACAGGGAGGAGGGATGCTTCGGCGGACCTCAGCATGACAGGGAGGAGGGATGCTTCGGCGGAGCTCAGCATGACAGGGAGGAGGGATGCTTCGGCGGAGCTCAGCATGACAGGGGGGGACGTTGCGGCGCTGTATTATTTTGCGGACCCTGACGCCTTGCCCTACGAGCGGGTGGCCTGGTCGCGGGAGACCCGGCAGGCGCGGCTGAGCGCGCTGACCGCGCTGGCGCAGCGCAGCGCCGCGGGCAGCGGTCCGCTCCTGCTGGTGGCCTCGGCGCGCAGCCTGATGCAGAAGACGACGCCCCCGCGCGAGCTGCGGCTGGCGCTGAAAACGCTGCGCACGGGCCAGATGATCGACCTGACCGAGTCGTTGACCCGCTGGCTGGGCCTGGGCTATCGCAGCGATGCCGTGGTGGAAGAGGTGGGCCAGCTCTCGCGGCGCGGCGGCATCATCGATATCTGGCCCCCGAACCTGTCCTGGCCGGTGCGCATCGAGCTGTTCGGCGACGAGATCGACAGCCTGCGCCACTTCGATCCCACCACACAGCGCACCCTGCCGCAGGCGCGCAGCCTGGCCGAGGTGTTGGTCGGCCCGGCCAGCGAGGCCATGCCGCGCTATGGCGTCGGCAGCCAGGAGCGGCTGGACGCGCTGGACAGGTCCACCTTGCACCCGCCCGCCCGCCACGAGCTGGACGAGCAGCGGCGCCAACTGCACGAGGGGACCGGCTTTCGCGGCCAGGAATGGTACATCCCCTATCTCTACTCCCAGCCCGCCAGCCTGCTGGACTATCTGCCGCCCGATGCGTTGGTGGTGGTGGACGACGGCGCCGAGCTGATGGTGCTGGCCACCGAGCTGGAGGCGCAGGCCAGCCAGACCCAGCGCGATCTGATCACCGGCGGCGATCTGCCGGCCAATCCGCTGCCGCCGCATTTCACCTGGCCGGAGATCAAGGAGCGGCTGCTGGCGCGCGGGCCGCTTTTGCTGGGCTTCGGCGACCTGGAGGGACGGATCGCGCCGGCCAGCGCGCCGCTGGCGCGCCATTTCGCGCCCGGCCCCCGCTTCGGTGGCCAGGTCAAGCAGATCGTGGCAGAAGTTGAGAAACAGCACCAGCAGGGCCAGCGCGTGGCGATGGTCACCCGCCAGGCCACGCGGCTGGGCGATCTGTTCCAGGAGGAGGCCGGCCGGCCGCTGTCTGTCGAGGAGGGCCTGTTTGCCGCGCCTGAGCCGCGCGCCGTTCATCTGGTCAAGGGCGTGTTGAACGAAGGGTGGGTGTTGCGCGGGCTGGAGACCAGGACTGCCAGTCCTTCAGAGGACTGGCAGTCCTCGCGGCAGTCATCGCTCCTGCTCTACAGCGACGCAGAGCTCTTCGGCTGGACCAAGCCCAGCCAGCGCCGCGTGCAGCGGCCGCGCGCCATGGCGCCCGAGGCCTTTTTCGCCGACGTCAGCCCTGGCGACTACGTGGTGCATATGGAGCACGGCATCGGCCAGTTCGCCGGCCTGGTCACGCTGGATCAGGAAACGGGCGGCGGGCGCGAATACCTGCAGATCGACTACGCCATGGGCGACCGGCTGTTCGTGCCCGTGCATCAGGCCGACCGGCTCAGCCGCTACGTGGGCGCGGGCGAACACGCGGCGCCGATTCTGCATCGTCTGGGCGCGGCCGATTGGGAGCGGGTCAAGAAGCAGACCAAGAAGGCGGTGGACGATATCGCCGGCGACCTGCTGCAGCTCTACGCGGCGCGCGAGGCGGCCGAGGGCCACGCCTATTCGGCCGACGGCGCCTGGCAGATGGAGATGGAGGCGGCTTTCCCCTACGAGGAGACCCACGACCAATTGGTGGCCATCGAGGCGGTCAAGCACGACATGGAGTCCAGCCGGCCCATGGACCGTCTGATCTGCGGCGACGTGGGCTATGGCAAGACCGAGGTGGCGCTGCGTTCGGCCTTCAAGGCGGTGATGGACGGCAAGCAGGTGGCCGTGCTGGCGCCCACCACGGTGTTGGCCCAGCAGCATTTTCAGACCTTCAGCCGCCGCCTGGCCGCGTTTCCGGTCAACGTGGAGATGCTCAGCCGCTTCCGCACGCCAGCCCAGCAGGCGCAGGTCATCGACGGCCTGAACAAGGGCGCGGTGGACATCGTCATCGGCACGCATCGCCTGCTTTCCAAGGACGTGGGCTTCAAGGAGCTGGGCATGCTGATCGTGGACGAGGAGCAGCGCTTCGGGGTGACCCACAAGGAGCGCATCAAGCAGATGCGCCAGACGGTGGACGTGCTGACCCTGACCGCCACCCCCATTCCGCGCACCTTGCACATGAGCATGACCGGCGTGCGCGACCTGAGCACCATCGAGACGCCGCCGGAGGAGCGTCTGCCGATCCAGACCACCATCGGCGAGTACGACGAGACGCTGATCCGCCAGGCGATTTTGCGCGAGATCGACCGCGGCGGCCAGGTCTTCTTCGTCCACAACCGCGTGCAGGGCATCAGCCAGATCGCGCGACGGCTGGAGCGGCTGATTCCTGAGGCGAGCTACGGCATCGCCCACGGCCAAATGCCGGAGCGCGAGCTGGAGCGGGTGATGCTGGCCTTCGGCGAGGGCCAGTTCAACGTGCTGGTCTGCACCACCATCATCGAGAGCGGCCTGGACATCCCCAACGCCAACACCATCATCATCAACCGCGCGGACAAGTTCGGCCTGGCGCAGCTCTATCAACTGCGCGGCCGCGTCGGCCGGGCGGCTGTGCGCGCCTATGCCTATCTGCTCTACGACCGTCACCAGGCGCTGACGACTATCGCGCGCGAGCGGCTGACCGCGCTGCAAGAGGCCAGCGAGCTGGGCGCGGGCTTCCGCATCGCCATGCGCGATCTGGAGATCCGCGGCGCGGGCGAGCTGCTGG
>JAJTXO010000646.1 GCA_021463315.1 Caldilineales bacterium
GCGTCCCGCCGAGCCGGGCGAGACGCCCCCCTGATCAGTATGCGAGGCGTCCCGCCGAGCCGGGCGGTGACGCCCTCCTGATCAGTATGCGGGGCGTCCCGCCGAGCCGGGCGAGGACGCCCTCCTGATCAGTATGCAGGGCATCCCCGGCCGCCAGGCAAACGCGGACCCCTTGTCTACTTGTCTACTTCTCTACTTGTCTACTTCTCTACTTGTCTACTTGTCTACTTCTCTACTTGTCTACTTCTCGACCAATCTACCAATCTACCAACCTACCAACCTACCAACCTACCAACCCACCCGTTTACCCTCTCCAATGGGACGGACATCATGACGCTGGTCTATCTGGCGGTGGCGTGGGCTGTGGGCATCTGGCTGGCCCGGTGGCTGTGGTCACTGGAGCTCTTCAGTTGCGCCGCGCCGACCGCCTGGCTGTGGGCGGGCGCGCTGGCCGCGCCGCTGGCTGGCCTGATTGCGGCGCGACGACGGCCGGCCTGGCGGCTGCCGGCTGGCCTGCTGTTGATTTGCCTGCTGGGCGCGCTGCGCTTCCAGCTCAGCCCCTTCGCCCCCTGCTTCGGCCCCGACGACCTGGCCTTCCACAACGGCAGCGCCGAGCGCCCCGTGCGCGCGACCGTCACCGGCGTGGTGCTGCGGCCGCCCGAAGACCGCGACACCCGGCTGCGGGTGCTGATCGCCGCCGAAAGCATCGCCCTGAGCCAGGATGAAGCGCCGCAAGCTGTGCGCGGCCGGGCGCTGTTCACCGTCGACCGCTATCCCGGGCTGCGCCAGGGCGACCGGGTGACCGTGCGCGGCACTCTGGAAGCGCCCCCCGTCTTCGAAGATTTCGACTATCAGGAATATCTGGCCCGCCGCGGCGTCCACACCCTGATCCAACAGCCCGAGGCGCGCGTGCTCAGCCACGACAACGGCTCACCCTTCTGGCGAGCGCTGTATCGCGTGCGCGCCGAGGCGCAGGCGCTGATCGCCCGCCTGCTGCCCGAACCTGAGGCCGGCCTGCTGACCGGCATCCTGCTGGGGGTGGAGAGCGGCATCGACCCCGCGCTGTACGACCAATTCAACCGCACCGGCGTCAGCCACATCATCGTCATCTCCGGCTTCAACATCACCATCATCGCCGGGCTGATGACCGCGATCTTCGCGCGCCTGCTGGGCCCTCGGCGCGCCTTCTGGCCGGTGGCGGCCAGCATCGTGCTCTACGTGCTGCTGGTGGGCGCGGATGCGGTGGTGGTGCGGGCCGGGCTGATGGGCATCCTGGTGGTGTGGGCCACCTATCTGGGACGTCAGAGCACCGCGATCGTCTCCCTCTTCGCCGCGGGCCTGGCCATGACCCTGGCCAATCCGCTGACCCTCTGGGATGTCGGCTTCCAGTTGAGCTTCGTGGCCACCCTCAGCCTGATTCTCTTCGCCACCCCCATGACGCAGCACTTCGAGGCCGCGGTGCGCCAGCGCCTGCCGACCGGCGTCGCGCCCACGCTGCTCGGCTTCTTCAACGACGCGCTGATCGTCACCCTGGCCGCCACCGTGCTGACCTTGCCGCTGATCGCCTACTACTTCGGGCGGATCTCCATCGTCTCGCCGCTGACCAATCTGCTGGTGCTGCCGGTGCAGCCGCCGGTGATGATCTGGGGCGGCCTGGCGGTGATCGCGGGGCTACCCTCCGCGCTGCATCCCGCGTTGGAGGCCGTGCTCTGGCCGCTGGCGCGTGCCCTGGCCGTGGTTCCCTGGCTGGCGCTGCGCTGGACAGTGCTGGTGGTGGAGCGGCTGGCAGCCCTGCCCTTCGCCTCGCTGGAGGTGCAACTGAACGTCGTGGGGCTGTGGGGCTATTTCGGGCTGGTGGGCCTGCTGCTGCTGGCCGGCAGGCCGACGCTGCCGCTGGTGGGCGACCGTCTGCGGCGCGCCCGCAGCGCGCTGAGCCTCTCCCGGCTGACCACACTGAGCGCCGGGCTGCTGCTGGTGACTGGCAGCCTGCTGGCGCTGGGGCTGCGCAGCCAGCCCGACGGCCAGTTGCATGTCACCTTCCTGGACCTGGAGCGCGGCGAGGCGGCGCTGATCGTCACCCCCGACGGCCAGCAGGTGCTGATCGACGGCGGCTTCAGCCCCACCGAGCTGCTGGGCGCGCTGGGCCGGCAGATGCCTTTCTACGACCGCACGCTGGAGCTGGTGGTGCTGACCCACGCGGGCGATGAGCGCGTGGGCGGGCTGGTGGAGCTGGCCCAACGCTTCGAGATCGAACAGGTGCTGCAGGCGCCCTTCCCCTATCCCTCCACGGCCTATGAAAGCTGGCTGCGCACCCTGCGCGCTGAAGGGATCCCCACCGCGGCGGCCGAGACGGGGAGCCGCGTGCTGCTGGGCCACGGCATCAGCCTGGATGTGCTGCATCCCGGCCCCGATCCCACGCTGGACAAGGAGGGCGAGCTGCGGCCAGAGGAGAATTCGCTGGTGCTGCGGCTGAGCTGGGGCGACACCAGTTTCCTGCTGCTGGGCGACGCCAGCCAGGAGGTGCAGGACCGGCTGGCGGCCAGCGGGCTGATCCAGCCGGCCACGGTGGTCAAGCTACCCCAGGGCGGCCGACAGGCAGCCTTCAGCCAGGCGCTGCTGGACGCGGCCCAGCCCCAGCAGGCCGTGGTCTTCGTGCAGCGGGACGACCGCTTTCGCCAGTTGGCTGCGCCGGTGGAGGCTGCCTGGCAAGGTGTGGTGGGCGAGGCCGGCTGGCACAGAACCGACCTGGCCGGCACAGTCAGCTTCAGCAGCGATGGCCGCGCGGTGACGGTGCAAAGGGCCAGGCCGTAGGTGGTCTCTTCGATATCTCTCGTCGTGTCATCTCAATAAACCGGGGTCGAGACTTCCGAAGTCTGCGCAGGTTTGTTCAAAACGGGCTCACAGTCCATAAGACTTCGGAAGTCTTCCCCCTCTATTGAGATGA
>JAJTXO010000647.1 GCA_021463315.1 Caldilineales bacterium
ATCTCGACAACCATCAAGGCCAGGATAAACCTGGGCGGATCCTCCAACAGGGTCTGCAACGCCTGTGCGCGCGAGATGCCCTCGTCCAGCAAACGTCGAATGTTCGCCCGGCTGATGGCGCCCAACGAAACCTCAGCCGCAGCGGCCAGCGCCATCAAGATCAGCGCCGACACCAGCGCCAGCCAAGCCACTATCCAACCCTCATCCACGTCTCGTCTCCAATCACCGCACAACCGCCCGGGGCTGCGCTACAGGCTATTCCTCGCGTGGCGGCCGGAGGCGGGCCGGCACGCCCAGCACCAACTGGCCGGGCGGCACGTCGTGCGTCACCACCGATCCGGCGCCGGTGCGCGCGCCGGCGCCGATGGTCACCGGCGCCACCAGCATGGTATCGCTGCCGATGAAGGCGTGATCGCCGATCGTCGTGCGATTCTTGCGGGCACCGTCGTAGTTGCAGGTGATGACGCCCGCGCTGACGTTCACCTCCTGGCCGATAACCGCGTCGCCCACATAGCTGAAATGTCCCATCTTGACGCCGGGCCCCAGGTAGGAGTTCTTGACCTCGCCGAAGTTGCCCATGTGGACGCCCGCGGCCAGATGGGCACGGTTGCGCAGGTGGGCAAAGGGCCCCACCTCCACATGGTCCTCCAGCAGGGTGTCTTCGAGCACCGCATACTGCACGCGGCAAGCTGCGCCGATCGTCGTATCAACCAGGGTCGTATCAGGGCCGATGCGGCAGTCCTCACCGATCTTGCACTGGCCGCGCAGATGCACACCTGGCAAGAGCAGCGTATCGCGGCCGATCTCCACAGTGTCTTCGATATAAGTGGTGGCCGGATCGACGATGGTCACGCCCGCCTCCATCCAGCGCCGGTTGATGCGCGCCCGCAGCACCGCCTCGGCCTCGGCCAGATGGACGCGGGTGTTGATGCCCATCATCTCCACCGGGTCGCTGGCCTTGTGCGCCAGCACGGCACAGCCTTGTTGCACGGCAATGGCCACCAGATCGGTCAGATAATACTCCCCTTTGGGGCTGACGGTGATCTGGTCCAGGCTGCGCCATAGCCAGTCCGCGTCGTAGCAGTACAGTCCTGGATTCAGCTCAGCAATCAGCAGTTGCTCGGGGGTGCAGTCGGCCTCTTCGACAATAGCCAGAACCTGGCCGGCCGCGCTGCGCACGATGCGCCCAAAGCCGCGCGGGCTGTCGCTCTCGAAGGTCAGCATGGTCAATACGCCGCCGTGGGCCAGGTTGTGCTGATGAAGGGCCAGCAAGGCCTGCATGGACTCCAACGTCACCAGCGGCATGTCAGCATAGAATACCAGCACGGCGTGGGAGTGGCCCTGCAGCGATGGGCGCGCCTGCAAGAGTGCGTGGCCCGTGCCCAGCCGCTGCTGCTGATGGACGTAGACGGCCCGGTCGCCGATCTGCGCCTGCAGCGCCTCGGCGTTGCGCCCCACCACCACGGTTGGCAACCTGGCAGAGAGACTCTCGGCCAGCCGGATGCTGTACTCGATCAAGGGCCGGCCAGCCAAAGGATGTAGCACCTTGGGGGTCTTGGAGCGCATGCGGGTGCTCTCGCCCGCGGCCAGAATCACGATATCGGGCGCCAACGCGCGGTCGGAGCTGGCGGTCGCGGGCTGGACAAGGGCCTGCATCGGGTCATCATTCACATTACACCTCGGAAAGAGACGCCTGGGTGAAGCAAGAATACAAAAACGCCAGGGAAGAACTAAGCGGCATAGCGCTAGATCGCCCTGGCGTCACAAAAGAGCACATGAGAACTACCTGGCATCTTGAGCAGATGCGCGGCGGGGTGGGCTGGCCTGCAAGAACAGGCAAAGGAGCCCTGGATATGACCTGCACAGACATGGTTCGATCTTGCGTCTGCGCCGATTCTAACACAACCCAGCGTCATGTGCAAACCGATTTTGAGAAAACAAAAACAAGCTCAGTTGGCAGCGGCCTACTCTCGCAGGGACCTGCGTCCCAACTACCATCGGCGCTGGAGGGCTTAACTTCCAGGTTCGGGATGGGACTGGGTGTACCTCCTCCGCTCGAGCCACCAACAGAGCTTGTTTTGTTCACTTGTTAGGTTGCGATTGCTACCCTAACAACCGAAAAGAATGCGTATCTCGACTGCTACCATCTCACGTAGAAAGCCCTCGTGCATTAGTACGAGTCCGCTAAACACATTGCTGTGCGTACACGCCTCGCCTATCAAGCAGGTAGTCTTCCTGCGCACTTACCCTCACAAGGAGGTGGGGGATCTAATCTTGAGGCAAGCTTCCCGCTTAGATGCTTTCAGCGGTTATCTTTGCCAGACTTAGCTACCCAGCAATGCCGTTGGCACGACAACTGGCACACCAGAGGTCTGTCCACTCCGGTCCTCTCGTACTAGGAGCAGCTCCTCGCAAATCCCCTGCGCCCACAGCGGATAGAGACCGACCTGTCTCACGACGGTCTGAACCCAGCTCGCGTACCGCTTTAACGGGCGAACAGCCCGACCCTTGGGACCTACTCCAGCCCCAGGATGCGACGAGCCGACATCGAGGTGCCGAGCCACGCCGTCGATATGGACTCTTGGGCGTGACTAGCCTGTTATCCCCGGGGTAGCTTTTATCCGTTAAGCCACGGCCATTCCACTCTGAACCGTGGGATCACTAACGCCGACTTTCGTCTCTGCTCGACTTGTGGGTCTTGCAGTCAAGCTCCCTTATGCGTTTGCACTCTATGGCTGGTTTCCAATCAGCCTGAGGGAACCTTTGCGCGCCTCCGGTACCTTTTAGGAGGCGACCGCCCCAGTCAAACTGCCCACCTGGCACTGTTCCCAAGCCGGATCACGGACTCAGGTTAGGGTCAAGACTTCACCAGGCTGGTATTTCAACGGCGACTCCACCGAGGCTGGCGCCCCAGTTTCTCAGTCTCCCAGCTATCCTA
>JAJTXO010000648.1 GCA_021463315.1 Caldilineales bacterium
TACTCATTACGCAATACGTGCTGGCAACGGCTCCGGGGTACGTATTACTCGTTACGCATTACGTGCTCGCAACGGCTCCGGGTTACGTATTACTCGTTACGCATTACTGTTGCCACGCCCGGCTCGGCGCGTGCCGGCCAGCAGAACCAAGGCCGCCATGGCCATCATGCCCAGCGCGACGGCCATGTTGGCCAGCCTGGAAGGCTCGGTCATGCCGGGAACCGCGGGCAGCTCGGGCGCGGTCATCAGCGGATGCTCGTCGGCCATCTTGGCGCGCGGCTGGAAGATCGGAAAGGCGCGCGCGGCCAGGTCCAGAGCGTCGCTGGCCGGGCTGAGCTGGAACAGCCGCAGCTCAGGGTGCTTCTCCATCAGATTCTCGTAGAGGCTGGTGGAGCGGTACGGGATGTCGCCCACATTGTCGGCGTCGACATCGAAGCCGGCGTAGTCGCTCCAGTAGTTGCCCTTGTCATCCACCGCCCAATCGTTGCCGCGCAGCTCGCCGCCGCCTGCGATGGCGATCTGCTCGCGGTTTTCCAGAAAGATGTTGTTGGTGTAGGTGTTGCGCTGCACCGAGGGCAAAAACTCGATGCCGATCTCGTTGTAGGCCAGCAGGTTGTCGAAGAAGCGCACGAAGGCGTCCGCCTCGCGCGGCGAGTTGTCTATGTAGACGCCGACGCGGTTGTTGATCAGCCGGTTGCCCACCGTCAGCACATCGTCCACATCCTTCAGCGCCAGGCCATAGCCGCTGGGCCCGTTGCTGTCGATCAACAGGTTGCGCTGCAGCTCCAGCCCGCGACCGTACATCAGGTAGATTCCCACCGAGTTGCTGCGCAGGATGTTCTCCACCATAGTCTGGTTGTTGCTGAACATGAAGTGCAGGCCGTAGCGGCCCCGCTCCACCACGTTGCCGCGCAAGACTGCGTTGTCGGAGAACCACATGACCACATCGCGCGTGTCGATGACATGGTTGTCTTCCACCAGCACGCCAGGGCTTTGCCAAACGCGAACGCCATCGCCGCGCCGGCTGATGGGCAGATCCATGCCCACCACCTGGTTGCCCCGCAGCACGCTGTCGTCCGCGGCTTTCAGATAGATGCCGAAGAGCGTATTCTCCACCCGGTTGTTCTCCAGGGTCAAACGCGGCGCCAGGCCGCTGATGCCGGAGTCCTCCTGATCGAGCGAGATGCCGCTGTTGCGGATCGTCAGGCCGCGCACCGTCACATCGGGCGCGGCGATAGTCAGCACGGTGCCCGAGCCGCCGCCGTCGATGATGGCGCCCTCCTGGCCCTCCAGGGTCAATCCGGGCACCTCCACTACGACGGGGCCAGCATGGACCCCTGCCGGGACGACAATCACATCGCCCGGCTGGGCCGCGGCCAGCGCGGCCGTCAGATCGAAGGCATCGGTCTGGCCGGCGACAGGGCTAACTAACAGGGCAAGGAGCAAGATAGCAAGAAGCAGTGAGCGGGGCATGGCGGTTGCAAGCGGTGATCGGTGATCGGTGGGCGGTGGGCGGTGGGCGGCGAACGGTGATCGGTGGGCGGTGATCGGTGATCGGTGATCGGTGATCGGTGATCGGTGGGCGGTGATCGGTGGGCGAGAAGTGCTCAACAGGCGAAGAATCAACACCCGTGCATCTCGGAAGTTCCTCCGAGTTCCTCAAGTTCCTCCGAGTTCCTCAAGTTCCTCCGAGTTCCCCTCACCTCGCCTCCGCCGCGTCGACCAGCGGCTTGTAGGCGCGGCGATGGAAGAAGAGGCCGACGAGGATCAGGAAGCTGGCGCCGAACGCCAACCACAGGCCAGGCCCAGGCGAGGCGGTGGTGCTGAACTGGGCGATGCGGCCGGTGAAGAGCACCGGGGGGATGAAAGGCTTCACGCTGCTGCTGAGCGGCGCGGTAGGATCCAGATTCTGGCCGAAATTGGCCAGCCAGAACTGCAAGTCAACCAAGAAGATCAGCGGAAAGAGCAGCGCGGGCAGCGCCAGCAGCACGACCCAGCGGGTGTTGATGAAGACCGCGCTCAGAATCAACAGCGCCATCACTACCACGCCGATCACCGAGATCGACTTCTCAAAGGTCGCGGCCTCGGCCAGCGGACGCATGCCGATGTAGTGGTTCAGGCCATCGATCTCAGCGACGTCCCCTTCAAGGTCATTGAGAAAGGCCTGCACGGAGAGACCTTTGGGGTACTGCGGCGCATTCAGAGTCAATTCCCAGTAGGGCAGAAAGATCGATATCATCAGCAGCAATGCCGCCAGAAGGAAAAACAAGGTGGGCAGCAGGTAGCGCCCACGATTCGCCTTCATCTCCTGGGCAGGCACACGGGGGCCAATGATCTTTTCGAGATTCTCGGTCATGACGATTCATCCTCAACCTGGAACGCAACACGTCACGATTCTCACACCAAGACGCCAAGCAAAGGGTCTTGTTTTGCGCGCTTGACGCCCTGGCGTGAGAAAAGCGTGGACCGACGTAACGACATAGCTCGTAACCCGGATCGCCCGCCAAGGCAGAGCGTCCGAGTTACGAGTTATGAGTTACGGATTACATGGTTACGGTGCAACCAGCATGTAGCCCATCATCTCCAGATGGAGCGCTGAGCAGAACTCGGTGCAGTAGTAGGCGTAGGTGCCGCTGGTGTTGGCGTCGAACTCGAAGCTGACGGTGGCGCTAGGCTCGATACTCAGGCTGACGTTCTGGCCGCCCAGTTGGAAGCCATGCACCGCGTCGTGAGCGGTCTCGATGTTGGTGATGTGCCAGATGACGTGATCGCCCTGCTTCAGCTCGATGCGGTCCGGCGTCAGGTGCGAGCGGATCGAGGTGCTGTAGATGGTCACGTTGTTGCCATCGCGCTCGATGCGCTCCTCGCCGGCCAACGTGGCGAAGTCCGACTTGCGCCATTCGATGGGATCCCAGCCGACCTCGGGGTAGAC
>JAJTXO010000649.1 GCA_021463315.1 Caldilineales bacterium
CGACCTCCCAGCCCTACATCCAGACCATCGCGGACGTCAGCGCCTATGCCGGGCAGAGCGCGCAGTTCCGCATGCGCATCGGCTCGGACAGCTCGGTGGGCCGCACCGGCTGGGACGTGGACGATGTGATGGTGCAGAGCTGCAGCGCGCCGACCGCGGTGGAGCTGAGCCGCGTGGAGGCCAGCCCGGCCGCTGCGCCGCTGGCCAGCCTGCCGCTGGCTGCGTTGCCGCTGGTCGCGGGCGCGGCCCTGGCCGGCGCCGCGGCCGTTCTGCGCCGCCGCCGCTAGTCCGCCTCTCAGGAGTGTCAGTCCTTCAGAGGACTGACACTCCTGAGAAATCTCCTTACGGTCAAAACTGTAAGGACTTTTTGTTTTTGCCGTCAGCCAGAGGGATGATATAATTCGCTGCCTCCCACCCAGGGAGCGTCCGAACCCGCCAGCCCACACCTTGGGCAATACCAACCCCGAAGGAGATACACCGCATGGTTCGCCGTCTGCCCAATCTACTGATCGTGGCTGTGATTCTGGCAGCCCTGGTGGTTCCTGCCGTTGCGGCCGGAGCTACTCCCGTGGCCGATCCCGCGCCTGCTGCGGGCGGCATTGAAGTGCGCGTCCCCAATTTCGCCTTCGACCCAGTCTTCGACGGCGAGCCCAAGCTGAGCAACAGCGAGCGCTTCGACGGCCAGGAAGCTGGCTTCCGGCTGGTGCAGTTCTACGGCGCCACCGAGGACGCCTGGCTGGAGGGTCTGCAGAGCGCCGGGCTGCGGGTTTTGCAGTACTATCCGCACTACACCTACCTGGTGTGGGGCGCGGAGAGCGCGCTGCGCGCGACCGAAAGCCTCGACTTCGTGCGCTGGGCGGGCAACTTCCACCCCGCCTACAAGATCAACAGCGATCTGGTGGGCCGCGAGGGAGTGGTGCAGAACGTCGATGTGATGTTCTACAACAACGGCGACACCAAGGGCACGCTGGACAGCCTGGCCGCGCTGGGCGGCAAGGTGATCCAGGCCTATCCTGCGCAGCCTGACCAGGCCTTCTTCGTGGCGGTGGTCGAGCTGAACGCCGCGGCCTTCGACGCGGTCTCCCGCCTGGGCACGGTGCTCTGGCTGGGCTACTCGCACCCTGTGCCCGTGCTGGACGACGAGATGTCGTCGCAGATCCAGGCTGGCAACTACTCGGGCGCGGGCGTGCCCTTCACCGGCTACAGCGCCCATCTGGGCACGCTGGGCGTGGACGGCTCCGGCGTGCGCTGGGCCACCATCGACACCGGCGTGGACTACGACCATCCCGACTTCGCTGGCCGCATCGTGGCCGGCTATAGCTTCCCCGGCACCTGCGCCGGCCCGGCCGGCACCGACTGCCCCGGCGGCGGCCACGGCACCCACGTCACCGGCATCATCGGCGGCGACGCCGC
Organism: Caldilineales bacterium; assembly: GCA_021463315.1. Lineage (GTDB taxonomy): Bacteria > Chloroflexota > Anaerolineae > JAAEKA01 > JAAEKA01 > JAAEKA01. The sequence goes on from JAJTXO010000649.1 coordinate 1,414, forward strand.
GGCTGGCTTTGCCGATGCCAACGGCTTCCTCTACGGCATGGGCGTGGCGCCGAACTATGACATCGTGGCCATGAACTCCCTCTCGGCGGCGGCCTGGCCGCCGGCTGGCGGCTGGCAGGAGCACAGCAAGCAGGCGGTGTTGCTCAACGCCATCGGCGGCAACAACTCCTGGACCACCGGCGAGGGCACCAATCACGGCTATCAGGCCTCAGAGCGCACCCATGACCTGACCGTTCTGGATGCTAACTTCGATACCGCGGCCATCGAGCCCTTCATCCAGGTCTTTTCGGCCGGCAACTCGGGCCCTGGCGCCAACACGCTGACCGCGCCCAAGGAAGGCAAGAACCTGATCATCGTCGCGGCCAGCCAGAACTACCGCGTCGGCAGCATCAACAACATCGCCAGCTTCAGCAGTCGCGGCCCCTCGGTCGATGGCCGCATCGTGCCCACCATCACCACCCCCGGCGAGCAGATCGCTTCGGCCCGCAACGACACCGGCGGCTCCTGCTCCACCGCCATCGCTGGCACCAACAACCTCTACGCCTTCTGCTCCGGCACCAGCATGGCCGCGCCCCACGCCTCGGGCGCTATCGTCCTGGCCACCGAGTGGTGGCGCGGCTTCAACGCCGGCGCCAACCCCAGCGCGGCCATGGCCAAAGCGCTGCTGGTCAACAGCGCGGTCGACATGGGCACGGCCGATATCCCCAACTTCAACGAAGGGTGGGGCCGCGTCAACGTCACCAAGCTGATCCAGCCCGGCGTCAACACCGAGTACTGGGACAATCCCGTGGTCTTCGCCAACAGCGGCGAGCAGTGGACGCTGAGCTTCGGCGTGGCCGACACCAGCAAGCCGCTCAAGATCACCCTGGCCTGGAGCGACGCGCCCGGCGCGGTGGGCGCGAACCCCTCCCTGGTCAACAACCTGAACCTGACCGTGGACAACGGCGCCAACAGCTACAAGGGCAACGTCTTCAGCAGCGGCTGGAGCGCGACCGGCGGCACAGCCGACACCCGCAACAACCTGGAGAACGTCTACATCCAGAATCCCTCCAGCAGCGCCAGCATCACCATCGACGCGGTCAACATCGCGGGCGACGCGGTGCTGGGCAACGCCGATCTGACCGACCAGAACTTCTCGCTGATCTGTCAAAACTGCGTGCTGGCGCCCGACTTCAGTCTGGACATCACGCCGGCCAGCCTGGACATCTGCACCCCCAGCAACGCCGTCTACAACATCGCCGTGGGCAGCATCATGGGCTACAACGATCCGGTGACCCTCAGCGCCAGCGGCCATCCGGCCGGCACGACGGCCAGCTTCAGCCCCAACCCGGTCACACCGGTGGGCGCCAGCGTGCTGACCATCGGCAACACCGGCGCCGCCGCCGCCGGCAGCTACAGCATCGAGGTGATGGGCGTGGCCGTCACCAGCACCCACACCACCACCGTGGGGCTGAACGTCTTCACCGCCGCGCCGGCCGCGCCGACGCTGCTCACCCCGGCCAAC